>NZ_CAWQGD010000005.1:0-79127 GCF_963894355.1 Vibrio sp. SBT000027
ACGAGTAGGGCGGGACACGTGATATCCTGTCTGAATATGGGGGGACCATCCTCCAAGGCTAAATACTGACTGACCGATAGTGAACCAGTACCGTGAGGGAAAGGCGAAAAGAACCCCTGTGAGGGGAGTGAAATAGAACCTGAAACCGTGTACGTACAAGCAGTAGGAGCACCTTCGTGGTGTGACTGCGTACCTTTTTGTATAATGGGTCAGCGACTTAATTTTAGTAGCAAGGTTAACCGTTTAGGGGAGCCGTAGGGAAACCGAGTCTTAACTGGGCGTACAGTTGCTAGGATTAGACCCGAAACCAGGTGATCTAGCCATGGGCAGGTTGAAGGTTGAGTAACATCAACTGGAGGACCGAACCGACTAATGTTGAAAAATTAGCGGATGACTTGTGGCTAGGGGTGAAAGGCCAATCAAACCTGGAGATAGCTGGTTCTCCCCGAAAGCTATTTAGGTAGCGCCTCGGACGAATACTACTGGGGGTAGAGCACTGTTAAGGCTAGGGGGTCATCCCGACTTACCAACCCTTTGCAAACTCCGAATACCAGTAAGTACTATCCGGGAGACACACGGCGGGTGCTAACGTCCGTCGTGGAGAGGGAAACAACCCAGACCGCCAGCTAAGGTCCCAAAGTATAGCTAAGTGGGAAACGATGTGGAAGGCTCAGACAGCCAGGATGTTGGCTTAGAAGCAGCCATCATTTAAAGAAAGCGTAATAGCTCACTGGTCGAGTCGGCCTGCGCGGAAGATGTAACGGGGCTAAGCTATACACCGAAGCTGCGGCTACGTACCTTAGGGTATGTGGGGTAGGGGAGCGTTCTGTAAGCCGTTGAAGGTGGTCTGTAAGGGCTGCTGGAGGTATCAGAAGTGCGAATGCTGACATGAGTAACGATAAAGGGAGTGAAAAAACTCCCTCGCGGAAGACCAAGGGTTCCTGTCCAACGTTAATCGGGGCAGGGTAAGTCGACTCCTAAGGCGAGGCCGAAAGGCGTAGTCGATGGGAAACGGGTTAATATTCCCGTACTTCTTACAATTGCGATGGGGGGACGGAGAAGGCTAGGTGGGCCTGGCGACGGTTGTCCAGGTTCAAGTACGTAGGCGGAAAGTTTAGGTAAATCCGGACTTTCTTAACGCTGAGATACGATGTCGAGCTACTACGGTAGTGAAGTCATTGATGCCATGCTTCCAGGAAAAGCCTCTAAGCTTCAGATTGTAAGGAATCGTACCCCAAACCGACACAGGTGGTCGGGTAGAGAATACCAAGGCGCTTGAGAGAACTCGGGTGAAGGAACTAGGCAAAAATGGTACCGTAACTTCGGGAGAAGGTACGCTCTTATCAGTGAAGTCCCTTGCGGATGGAGCAGACGAGAGTCGCAGATACCAGGTGGCTGCAACTGTTTATTAAAAACACAGCACTGTGCAAAATCGTAAGATGACGTATACGGTGTGACGCCTGCCCGGTGCCGGAAGGTTAATTGATGGGGTTAGACTTCGGTCGAAGCTCTTGATCGAAGCCCGGTAAACGGCGGCCGTAACTATAACGGTCCTAAGGTAGCGAAATTCCTTGTCGGGTAAGTTCCGACCTGCACGAATGGCGTAATGATGGCCACGCTGTCTCCACCCGAGACTCAGTGAAATTGAAATCGCTGTGAAGATGCAGTGTACCCGCGGCTAGACGGAAAGACCCCGTGAACCTTTACTACAGCTTGGCACTGAACATTGAACCTACATGTGTAGGATAGGTGGGAGACTATGAAATTGCGTCGCTAGATGTGATGGAGTCGTCCTTGAAATACCACCCTTGTAGTTTTGATGTTCTAACGTTGGTCCCTGAATCGGGATTACGGACAGTGCCTGGTGGGTAGTTTGACTGGGGCGGTCTCCTCCCCAAAGAGTAACGGAGGAGCACGAAGGTGGGCTAAACACGGTTGGACATCGTGTGGTTAGTGCAATGGCATAAGCCCGCTTGACTGCGAGAATGACAATTCGAGCAGGTGCGAAAGCAGGTCATAGTGATCCGGTGGTTCTGAATGGAAGGGCCATCGCTCAACGGATAAAAGGTACTCCGGGGATAACAGGCTGATACCGCCCAAGAGTTCATATCGACGGCGGTGTTTGGCACCTCGATGTCGGCTCATCACATCCTGGGCTGAAGTCGGTCCCAAGGGTATGGCTGTTCGCCATTTAAAGTGGTACGCGAGCTGGGTTTAGAACGTCGTGAGACAGTTCGGTCCCTATCTGCCGTGGGCGTTGGAAAATTGAAAGGGGCTGCTCCTAGTACGAGAGGACCGGAGTGGACGAACCTCTGGTGTTCGGGTTGTCATGCCAATGGCATTGCCCGGTAGCTAAGTTCGGAATCGATAACCGCTGAAAGCATCTAAGCGGGAAGCGAGCCTTGAGATGAGTTTTCCCTGGCACTATAAGTGTCCTAAAGGGTTGTCGTAGACTACGACGTTGATAGGCAGGGTGTGTAAGTGCTGCGAGGCATTGAGCTAACCTGTACTAATTGCCCGTGAGGCTTAACCATACAACACCCAAGGGGTTTTGTGGACTCAGATGTACCAGACCTTGAATGAGTTTGAAGAGAAATAACTTTTAAATCAGTTTTCCGAATTTTAAAATTTGCTTGGCGACCATAGCATTGTGGACCCACCTGATTCCATGCCGAACTCAGAAGTGAAACACAATAGCGCCGATGGTAGTGTGGGGTTTCCCCATGTGAGAGTAGGACATCGCCAGGCTTTAATTTCGACTTTGTCTATTTAATAGACAAGTCACCATAGAGTTCTAAGTTTTCTTAGAGTTTTATGTTGACTTTCAAAGTGGAAAGCGTATTATACGCGTCCTGCTTAAGTGCTAAGGCACTGAAAGCGTTCTCTTTTTAGAGAACACGCTCTTTAACAATTTAAACCTATCAATCTGTGTGGGCACTCGTTGATGAATATCAAAACGTTTTATCGTTAGATAAAACAGATTCTTCGGAATCAAAATTGATTTCAATGAACTGAGTGACCAATACAAAATTAAGTTTACTTAATTTTGGCACAGTCAATTCATTACCATTCTGTTGGAATGGTAATAGCTTTAGAATTACATGTTCATGTTTACATGAATATTAGTTTTGAAGTCAGTATTCGTTGAGTCACAAAATCTTAAATTGAAGAGTTTGATCATGGCTCAGATTGAACGCTGGCGGCAGGCCTAACACATGCAAGTCGAGCGGAAACGACACTAACAATCCTTCGGGTACGTTAATGGGCGTCGAGCGGCGGACGGGTGAGTAATGCCTAGGAAATTGCCTTGATGTGGGGGATAACCATTGGAAACGATGGCTAATACCGCATAATGCCTACGGGCCAAAGAGGGGGATCTTCGGACCTCTCGCGTCAAGATATGCCTAGGTGGGATTAGCTAGTTGGTGAGGTAATGGCTCACCAAGGCGACGATCCCTAGCTGGTCTGAGAGGATGATCAGCCACACTGGAACTGAGACACGGTCCAGACTCCTACGGGAGGCAGCAGTGGGGAATATTGCACAATGGGCGAAAGCCTGATGCAGCCATGCCGCGTGTATGAAGAAGGCCTTCGGGTTGTAAAGTACTTTCAGTTGTGAGGAAGGGGGTAACGTTAATAGCGTTATCTCTTGACGTTAGCAACAGAAGAAGCACCGGCTAACTCCGTGCCAGCAGCCGCGGTAATACGGAGGGTGCGAGCGTTAATCGGAATTACTGGGCGTAAAGCGCATGCAGGTGGTTCATTAAGTCAGATGTGAAAGCCCGGGGCTCAACCTCGGAACTGCATTTGAAACTGGTGAACTAGAGTGCTGTAGAGGGGGGTAGAATTTCAGGTGTAGCGGTGAAATGCGTAGAGATCTGAAGGAATACCAGTGGCGAAGGCGGCCCCCTGGACAGACACTGACACTCAGATGCGAAAGCGTGGGGAGCAAACAGGATTAGATACCCTGGTAGTCCACGCCGTAAACGATGTCTACTTGGAGGTTGTGGCCTTGAGCCGTGGCTTTCGGAGCTAACGCGTTAAGTAGACCGCCTGGGGAGTACGGTCGCAAGATTAAAACTCAAATGAATTGACGGGGGCCCGCACAAGCGGTGGAGCATGTGGTTTAATTCGATGCAACGCGAAGAACCTTACCTACTCTTGACATCCAGAGAAGCCAGCGGAGACGCAGGTGTGCCTTCGGGAACTCTGAGACAGGTGCTGCATGGCTGTCGTCAGCTCGTGTTGTGAAATGTTGGGTTAAGTCCCGCAACGAGCGCAACCCTTATCCTTGTTTGCCAGCGAGTAATGTCGGGAACTCCAGGGAGACTGCCGGTGATAAACCGGAGGAAGGTGGGGACGACGTCAAGTCATCATGGCCCTTACGAGTAGGGCTACACACGTGCTACAATGGCGCATACAGAGGGCAGCAAGCTAGCGATAGTGAGCGAATCCCAAAAAGTGCGTCGTAGTCCGGATTGGAGTCTGCAACTCGACTCCATGAAGTCGGAATCGCTAGTAATCGTGAATCAGAATGTCACGGTGAATACGTTCCCGGGCCTTGTACACACCGCCCGTCACACCATGGGAGTGGGCTGCAAAAGAAGTGGGTAGTTTAACCTTTCGGGGAGGACGCTCACCACTTTGTGGTTCATGACTGGGGTGAAGTCGTAACAAGGTAGCCCTAGGGGAACCTGGGGCTGGATCACCTCCTTATACGAAGATACCACGATGAGTGTCCACACAGATTGATTAGGTTTAGAAAGTAAAAGAGACGATATTGGGTCTGTAGCTCAGCTGGTTAGAGCGCTCGCCTGATAAGCGGGAGGTCGGTGGTTCGAGTCCACTCAGACCCACCAATATCGACTAGATACAAAGATGGGGCTATAGCTCAGCTGGGAGAGCGCCTGCCTTGCACGCAGGAGGTCTGCGGTTCGATCCCGCATAGCTCCACCATCTTTAAGTGTTTTTATCTGAAAATATTTAAAAATGGTTCATTAGTTTGAATCAAGCTCTTTAACAATTTGGAAAGCTGACTGATTGATTTACTTACGAGTAATTCAATCAAATTTAAAAGTTCTCAATGTTTATCTTATCATTAGATAAACACAACAAACACATTCAAGTGTCTTGTATTCGAATCAAACTTTAGTTTGATTCACAATTGAGTCCGGCAAACAGTCATCAAGAATTAACCCTTCTTGATGACAACCAAAAACCTTGGTTAGTTGCCATACGCTTATTTGTCTTCACTTTTTAAAGTGAAAGCAAATAGAAACCCTTTCGGGTTGTATGGTTAAGTGACTAAGCGTACACGGTGGATGCCTTGGCAGTCAGAGGCGATGAAAGGCGTAATAACTTGCGATAAGCCCAGATTAGGTAGTAATAACCTTTTGAGTCTGGGATTCCTGAATGGGGAAACCCACTTACATAAGTAAGTATCCTGTTGTGAATACATAGCAACAGGAGGCAAACCGGGGGAACTGAAACATCTAAGTACCCCGAGGAAGAGAAATCAACCGAGATTCCGAAAGTAGCGGCGAGCGAAATTGGATTAGCCCTTAAGCTTTTAATGATGCAGGTGAAGAGTCTGGAAAGTCTCGCAATAAAGGGTGATAGCCCCGTAACCGACACATCATAATCAGTGAAAACGAGTAGGGCGGGACACGTGATATCCTGTCTGAATATGGGGGGACCATCCTCCAAGGCTAAATACTACTGACTGACCGATAGTGAACCAGTACCGTGAGGGAAAGGCGAAAAGAACCCCTGTGAGGGGAGTGAAATAGAACCTGAAACCGTGTACGTACAAGCAGTAGGAGCACCTTCGTGGTGTGACTGCGTACCTTTTGTATAATGGGTCAGCGACTTAATTTTAGTAGCAAGGTTAACCGTTTAGGGGAGCCGTAGGGAAACCGAGTCTTAACTGGGCGTACAGTTGCTAGGATTAGACCCGAAACCAGGTGATCTAGCCATGGGCAGGTTGAAGGTTGAGTAACATCAACTGGAGGACCGAACCGACTAATGTTGAAAAATTAGCGGATGACTTGTGGCTAGGGGTGAAAGGCCAATCAAACCTGGAGATAGCTGGTTCTCCCCGAAAGCTATTTAGGTAGCGCCTCGGACGAATACTACTGGGGGTAGAGCACTGTTAAGGCTAGGGGGTCATCCCGACTTACCAACCCTTTGCAAACTCCGAATACCAGTAAGTACTATCCGGGAGACACACGGCGGGTGCTAACGTCCGTCGTGGAGAGGGAAACAACCCAGACCGCCAGCTAAGGTCCCAAAGTATAGCTAAGTGGGAAACGATGTGGGAAGGCTCAGACAGCCAGGATGTTGGCTTAGAAGCAGCCATCATTTAAAGAAAGCGTAATAGCTCACTGGTCGAGTCGGCCTGCGCGGAAGATGTAACGGGGCTAAGCTATACACCGAAGCTGCGGCTACGTACCTTAGGGTATGTGGGGTAGGGGAGCGTTCTGTAAGCCGTTGAAGGTGGTCTGTAAGGGCTGCTGGAGGTATCAGAAGTGCGAATGCTGACATGAGTAACGATAAAGGGAGTGAAAAACTCCCTCGCCGGAAGACCAAGGGTTCCTGTCCAACGTTAATCGGGGCAGGGTAAGTCGACTCCTAAGGCGAGGCCGAAAGGCGTAGTCGATGGGAAACGGGTTAATATTCCCGTACTTCTTACAATTGCGATGGGGGGACGGAGAAGGCTAGGTGGGCCTGGCGACGGTTGTCCAGGTTCAAGTACGTAGGCGGAAAGTTTAGGTAAATCCGGACTTTCTTAACGCTGAGATACGATGTCGAGCTACTACGGTAGTGAAGTCATTGATGCCATGCTTCCAGGAAAAGCCTCTAAGCTTCAGATTGTAAGGAATCGTACCCCAAACCGACACAGGTGGTCGGGTAGAGAATACCAAGGCGCTTGAGAGAACTCGGGTGAAGGAACTAGGCAAAATGGTACCGTAACTTCGGGAGAAGGTACGCTCTTATCAGTGAAGTCCCTTGCGGATGGAGCAGACGAGAGTCGCAGATACCAGGTGGCTGCAACTGTTTATTAAAAACACAGCACTGTGCAAAATCGTAAGATGACGTATACGGTGTGACGCCTGCCCGGTGCCGGAAGGTTAATTGATGGGGTTAGACTTCGGTCGAAGCTCTTGATCGAAGCCCCGGTAAACGGCGGCCGTAACTATAACGGTCCTAAGGTAGCGAAATTCCTTGTCGGGTAAGTTCCGACCTGCACGAATGGCGTAATGATGGCCACGCTGTCTCCACCCGAGACTCAGTGAAATTGAAATCGCTGTGAAGATGCAGTGTACCCGCGGCTAGACGGAAAGACCCCGTGAACCTTTACTACAGCTTGGCACTGAACATTGAACCTACATGTGTAGGATAGGTGGGAGACTATGAAATTGCGTCGCTAGATGTGATGGAGTCGTCCTTGAAATACCACCCTTGTAGTTTTGATGTTCTAACGTTGGTCCCTGAATCGGGATTACGGACAGTGCCTGGTGGGTAGTTTGACTGGGGCGGTCTCCTCCCAAAGAGTAACGGAGGAGCACGAAGGTGGGCTAAACACGGTTGGACATCGTGTGGTTAGTGCAATGGCATAAGCCCGCTTGACTGCGAGAATGACAATTCGAGCAGGTGCGAAAGCAGGTCATAGTGATCCGGTGGTTCTGAATGGAAGGGCCATCGCTCAACGGATAAAAGGTACTCCGGGGATAACAGGCTGATACCGCCCAAGAGTTCATATCGACGGCGGTGTTTGGCACCTCGATGTCGGCTCATCACATCCTGGGGCTGAAGTCGGTCCCAAGGGTATGGCTGTTCGCCATTTAAAGTGGTACGCGAGCTGGGTTTAGAACGTCGTGAGACAGTTCGGTCCCTATCTGCCGTGGGCGTTGGAAAATTGAAAGGGGCTGCTCCTAGTACGAGAGGACCGGAGTGGACGAACCTCTGGTGTTCGGGTTGTCATGCCAATGGCATTGCCCGGTAGCTAAGTTCGGAATCGATAACCGCTGAAAGCATCTAAGCGGGAAGCGAGCCTTGAGATGAGTTTTCCCTGGCACTATAAGTGTCCTAAAGGGTTGTCGTAGACTACGACGTTGATAGGCAGGGTGTGTAAGTGCTGCGAGGCATTGAGCTAACCTGTACTAATTGCCCGTGAGGCTTAACCATACAACACCCAAGGGGTTTTGTGGACTCAGATGTACCAGACCTTGAATGAGTTTGAAGAGAAATAACTTTTAAATCAGTTTTCCGAATTTTAAAATTTGCTTGGCGACCATAGCATTGTGGACCCACCTGATTCCATGCCGAACTCAGAAGTGAAACACAATAGCGCCGATGGTAGTGTGGGGCTTCCCCATGTGAGAGTAGGACATCGCCAGGCTTTAAATTAAATCTTTAGGTTGACCGACCTGGGGATATGGACGCTCACTTAGTGAGTTGACCACTGCGGAGTGGTAGTTCAGTTGGTTAGAATACCGGCCTGTCACGCCGGGGGTCGCGGGTTCGAGTCCCGTCCACTCCGCCACTTATTAGAAAAGCCCTGCTAGAAATAGTAGGGCTTTTTTACATCTCAAGAAAAATGTTTTGCTCTTCGGCCGAATGAGTCCTACAAAGGGTTTGCCTGAAGTCCGCAACCCCGTCCATTCCACTACTTATTAGAAAGCCTAGTCTGACGACTAGGCTTTCGTCGTTTCTGGGTTATGAGTTTTAACTCTTGGTTTTGACTTCCGTAAAAGGTTGTTTTGGTTAGTAATCGTTGAATCGACGATTGATTAGAAAGCTGTGTTAGCAATAGCCGGGCTTCGCGCTTATGGGCTCTAACATGACAAATTATTTTTAATCAATAAGTTAGCAGGGGCTTTCTAAGTAGCGGTGGCTTCTTAATTACTCTGTTGAGTGATGATTAAGCCGCGCTTTAAACTTCGGAGTTTTACTGTGTCTCAGGATTGATTTCGTCTAGAGTCTGAAACTCCGCTGCTATACATTCACTTCTTCAATCTTAAACTAAGCTATCTGATCGTTATTCCTTCAAAAATCTATATAAAGGTTGTCAGTCAGCTCAAATGGATTCTAAACAGCTTGTTTTATAATTGGCTAAAACTGCATACGGATAGCTCTAAAGTATCCCTCAGTGTTTTTTAGGAAACCTTGCGGGTGATTTCATGAGGATTTAACCTCATGACTTAAAATCAGTACTTATAAAACATTAATAGCATTTGAAATCCAATGATCAAGATGTGTGACTTATGGATTGTTCCGAGCTAGGCAGGCCTTATTAAAAACGGACGGTGCTTCGGTCAGCAATAAGCTGGGTGTGGAGAAGGGATCTGGATGGAAGACTTTTACTACCATCTCTAGTGTTTGCTTATTGGTACTGAGGAAGTTATCTAAGGTAAACAGTAGATACAAAAAAGCCGATGCTTGGCATCGGCTTCATGATAGTTGTAACAGTTTAAGCTGGTTGAACGAGAGCGAGTGCCTTACGAGATACTTCGTGCGCTGCCTTCGTTAAGTTTTGTTTTTCTAGCGCATCAGATAGGTATCCGTAATCTGATACGTTTGAGCGAAGTGCTAGTGCTTTCTCGAAGTGGCCTTGTGCTTCTGCCCATTTCTGTTCTCTTAGGTAGAACTGAGCCAATGCGCTGTGTGCTTCGGCATTGCCACCATCTTTACTGATGGCGCGCTCTAGCATTACAACGACTGGGTGGTGATCGGCAAGGTTAAGCTCTGGAAGCAACATGTAGAGCTCATTTGAACCACTCTTCACAATGTTCTCTTTGATCACTGTGAAGGCTTCTGAGTCAGCTTTACGAGCGATCAGTTGCTTCACAAAGCAGGAAACAAGATGAGAGCTTTGTTTCTGCTTTCTTGAAAGCTTGTTCCAATGGCTGATTAAACCTTCGCTACCTTGCTGCTGTGCCACATCGTGAAGCAGGCCACATTGTGCTTTTTGTTCTAACTCAACTTGCTCATCAGCTGTAAGAAGCTTGTTTTTAGCTAGCTTAGGCGTTAACTCCAGTAATGGCTGCCAGAGTTTAAGCTGCATGTAGGTGGCTTTTAGTAGGCCAAGTACAGCGGTGTTATTAGGGTACGTACCTTTTAAGGTCGAAAGTGTATCGAATGCGGCTTCGTAGTTCGATTCACTGATCTGTTGTTTTGCTTTAGTTAGCTCAACGGCCAGTAGAGAGTCCTCTTGCTGGCTAGCAAGTTCGATGTATTTATCACGCTCACTCGTATTACCTTGTTCATGGGCAGCTTGAGAAGCGACTAAATAACAAAGCAGAGGCATGTCGTGATGATTAGCCCAACGAGTTACTTTCCTCTCTGCGCCTTTCCAATCACCTTCAAGAAGTTTGATGATGCCTTCATTGGTATAACGACGAGAACGTTTTAGTTTACGAACACTGAACCAGTTCCAAGTCGTTGAGCTTGCGTACATAAGCTTTTTGAATAGGTACTCCAAGCCGAATAGAGCAGCTAGAAGAGCAATGACAAAAATAACCATTGTTGTCACGCTCATCTCAATGGTCTTATTTGCTATCGAGATCAGGACATAACCTTGCTGACCTGAGAACTGGGTACCGACAACTAATCCGGCACCTAGAACGAGAAAAAGAAAAATCCAGCGAATCATTATTTCTCCTCCGTGGTCATAACGGTCACTTCACGACGTAGGCGCTCGCGTATAACATCTGACAACTCATTTTGAGACTCAAGTTTTACAGGGTATTTCACTGAGATATTCTGCTCACTTAACTGTTTAATCGCCTTCTCAAATTCAATCACTGAGTTGTTATCTTGGTTTAGGTACGCTTTCGACCACTCGCTAGCGGTATTAAGTGCTGCACTGTAGACATCACCTTGCTCTTTGTAGACAGCGCGAATTGCGGTCTCTAATTTGCCCTTAATATTCTCACGTAGGTAGAAGTGTTGTTCAGGAGAGAGTAGAGGGATGACTTCACCATCACGACTACGGAAGGTGATGAAGTTTTCTGAGAAGTCTTTCATCGACGTCATCAGGTTGTTCTGCCAATCATTAATATCTTTCGATACCGCTTTTTTCTCAACAACTGCAGCTTCTGGAAGAATTGCATTGGCAAGCGGTAGCGTATCGACTTGCTGTTGTAGGCTCGTGATGCGCAAAACTAAGCCATCGCGGTCGATAAGAGGGATAGTACGAAGCTTAGTAATATCATTGGTCATTGATTGGCGCAGTGATACTAAGCTTGGGTCATTTAGTGCTGCGATACGTTGATCGGCGCTTTCCATTAGTTTGGTTGCGCTAACGGCATCATGCTCAAGGAATAGTTTACGACCTGCTAGTTTTACTAGGTAATCGGCTTCAGCAAGCAACCAGTCATTTGGTCGACGGCCTTTAACGTCAGCTACTGCTAACTGCAGGCTTTGAATACTCTTTTGTTGCTGGGATTGTACGACCTGAGTTTTCTCCACTGCGTGAGAAGCTTCTTGGATAGTCTCTTGCTTGATGGTTTGCAGGTCTTTATTTACTGCAGATTGGGTATTTTGCAGTTGTGTTTGAAGAGCAGCGATTTGAGTTGAGTACTCAGCGCTCTTTTGCTGCATTTGAAATGCGATGCCGCCACTGAAAATAATAGAAATAGCGATCGCAATAGCGCCTAGTTTGACACCGCGCTTACCTTGTTTTTCTGCTTTCTCGATTTGCTCATTATGCTCAGCTTGAGGCTGTTCACTTTGAACCGTATTTGACGCAGAGGCATCAAGTTTTTTTTCAGGCTGTTTTGTCTCTGTAGATTCAGCTTTTTCGTTTTCAACAACTACTGGCTGAGTGTCTTGTTTCTTTTCAGGTTCAATATGCTCATTATTTTTTTTGCTTGTCATGCTTATTTCCTGTTTCTAGCTAGGGCCGGAGAGCAGCCAGTAATATTTGGTTCGTAGCACTGTGAGTATTGGTCACGTTCGAGAAACCGAGTTGTTGTGCTCGTTCTACTATGCGCTGGCTTGGGACAAATAGTTGTCTCGTTGAAAGCCAAGCCAAATACTCATCAGGGGTAATTGAGCAGAGATACTCCAATTGTTCCTGACTAGTGATGACAACTTTGGACGTTTTTTTGTTTATCCATGTTTGATAGATATTGTGATCGTTAATGGGAATATATTCTCTACGGTAGGTCTCACAATAAGAGACTTGTGCACCTCGATTGAGTAAAGAATCTCTAATGAGCTCACGCCCACCATTTCCACGCAGTATCAAAATGGATTTATTATCTACGCCATTAAGTTCAGTAAGTTTGAGAAGATGTTCACTATCACTCACTTGGGGATAGTTTACTTTTTGTTTACTAACTTTGCTTAAAACGTGCGCAGTTTTTTGACCAACGCCAAGATAAAGCGGCGAAGTTGGCCAAATAGATGAAGTTTTCGAAAGGATGTTTTGGGCAGCGGTCACAGCGTGGTGACTGACTGCAATAATGATATCGCTGTTATTAAGCTGGGTGCTTAAATCCGATGAGTGTGGATTATCAACGATACGAATAAGCGGATGATGGATTGCTTGAATCCCTTCATCCGCTAGTTGTTGGCAAAGCGATTGTCCCTCTGAGCCGGGACGTGTCACCAACACTGTCATAATTATTCTTGGTCAGCGTAGAGCTTGGTTAAGATTTCTCTCGCACCATCATCCAGCAATTGATTTGCCAGAGTAACGCCAAGCGCTTCTGCATCTTTGCGAAGGCCAGAGATCTCACCACGAACCATTTTAGAACCATCCGGTTCGCCTACTAATGCACGTAGCCAGATATTATCGCCATCTAATAATGAGTAGCTGCCGATAGGAACCTGACAACCACCTTCTAGGGTAAGGTTCATTGCACGTTCGCACAGGACACGATCAGCCGTGTCTTTATGATTCAGTGGCTCAAGGAGTTTAATCAGACGCTCGTCATCAAGGCGACACTCAATACCAACAGCGCCTTGGCCAACAGCAGGTAGAGATTGCTCTGGTTCGATGAAGCTACGAATACGCTCTTCTAGCTCTAGACGTTTAAGACCAGCAGCAGCCAGTACGATCGCATCGTATTGACCATCATCGAGTTTACCTAGACGAGTACCAACATTGCCGCGCAGTTCTTTGATGATGAGATCTGGGCGGTATTCTAGCAACTGACATTGACGACGCAGGCTACATGTACCCACGACAGCACCTTGTGGTAGCTCGTCGATGTTGTTGTAAGTGTTTGAAACGAAAGCATCGCGAGGGTCTTCACGTTCACAGATAGTTACTAGACCTAGACCTTCAGGGAAGTCGACCGGTACATCTTTCATTGAGTGAACGGCTAGGTCAGCACGACCTTCTAGCATGGCTACTTCGAGTTCTTTAACGAACAACCCTTTACCACCCACTTTAGCCAGCGGGGTATCTAGGATGATGTCACCTTTGGTCACCATAGTTACCAACTCAACCTCTAAACCAGGGTGAGCAGCTTGCAGCGCATCCCTTACAAAGTATGCCTGCCAAAGGGCAAGAGGGCTTTTTCTGGTCGCGATACGGATTGGTGCTGAATTTGTCATGGTGTTTCCGATATAGGTTCTGTAATAGGCTAATCCTACCATTGTGAGGCGAAAATTCTTACTGTTTGATCATTCCATGCTTTGATAGCTGAGGGATTTTCATGAGTTCACCAAAATAGTGTGATTGGTATCTCATTTGAAACATGGGCTATTATTAGAAATAGGTAATAAAGAGGACACTACGGCGCCGTGAGTTTAACTTTTTGTCATCAAGGCATTGGCCAGTATGACAGGTTCCTTTGCTTTACCATTAAGGGTAAAAGTGTTAAATTGATCACGTTTTGTTGCTCCTTTCGTTCAGTAACTAAACAGAAGTGCATTTAATCTCAAACCAAGGACTTACCTTGCAGGCTTACACTCAGACTTTGATTCAACGATTAGACAATCTTAATCAGCAGCGCATTGATCGTGCGTTGGCGTTGATGAATGTCCAAGGCCAGCGAGTTTTCAACCTTATTCCTGCACTACTTCACTTCAATCATCCCATGATGCCTGGTTATTATGACCAACAAGTTCCTTTTGGAATTCGTAGCTTCAAGCCTAATGAATTCCAAAAGCAATTTGTCTCTGATACCGAATTAACGCTGGGTGGAAAACTCACCGAGGCTGCTGAACCGGCAATCCTGGGCTTGTACACCATGGGCAGTACTTCTTCTATTGGCCAAAGCACTTCAAGTGATCTCGATATCTGGGTGTGTGTTTCTCCGGATATGGATGGCGCATCTCGCGACAGCCTGACCAACAAATGTTTGTTGATTACCGACTGGGCTGAAACCTTAGGGGTTGAAGCTAACTTCTTCTTGATGGATGAACAGCGTTTCCGCTCAAACCATTCTGAAGAGATGACCGGTGATAACTGTGGTTCTTCACAGCACTTATTACTGCTTGATGAGTTCTATCGCTCTGCCGTTCGTTTGGCTGGCCAGCGTTTGTTGTGGCAAATAATTCCGCCAGAAATGGAAGAGTGTTACGACGAGTATGTCCAAGGCCTGTGTCAGGATGGTTATCTTGATTGCTCGCAGTGGATCGATTTCGGCAAGCTGAACCGCATCCCTGCTGAAGAGTACTTTGGTTCAAACCTATGGCAGCTCTATAAGAGTATCGACTCACCGTATAAATCGGTTTTGAAGGCGATCCTATTAGAAGCTTATTCATGGGAATACCCAAACACCCAACTGCTTAGTATTGATACCAAGCGTCGCTTCTTCGCGGATGAACCGGATCTGTATGGCATGGATAGCTACTATCTGATGCTTGAGAAGGTAACGCGCTATCTAGAACGCATTAACGACCACACTCGATTGGACTTAGTGAGACGCTGTTTCTACCTTAAGACCCACGAGAAGTTGTCACGAGATGCGGGCATTGGTTCTGTTGCGTGGCGTCGTGAAGCCTTAACTGAGATGACTAAGTCTTGGAGTTGGGGACATGAAACTATTGCTGAGCTCGACAACCGCCGTAACTGGAAGGTTGAGCAGGTTAAAGTGGTACACCATGCACTGCTTGATGCCTTGATGCTGAGCTATCGTAATCTGATTCAATTTGCGCGTCGCAACGACATCACTTCGGCAATCAGCCCACAAGATATCAGTATCTTGGCGCGTAAGCTTTACGCTGCGTTTGAGGTCTTGCCAGGTAAAGTGACGTTACTGAATCCACAAATATCCCCAGATCTGCATGAACCAGACTTGAGCTTTATTGAAGTTCGTCAGGGTCAGTCGAATAAAGCCGGTTGGTATCTGTATAAACAACCGCTGGTAGCGCATCGTATTCTTGGTCAGCCTTCTCTGGAGCACCATGAGTACTTGAGTAAGTTGGTTGCTTGGTCGTTTTTTAATGGCTTGATTACCGAGTCGACGCGTTTGCACTCTGTGGTGCGTGACGCTCAGATTGATATCGATAAGTTCTACCAAATGGTGAGCGACCTGCGTAATACCTTCTCTTTACGTAAGCGCCGCCCGAGTATGCAAGCTCTGGCGAGCCCGTGTGAAATAAGCCAACTGGCGATGTTCATCAACTTTGAAAGTGACCCAACTTCTGAATTAAGTGGTCGTGCGTTGAAGGTTGATCTTAAGAACGCCGATATCTTCAGTTTTGGTGAAGAGGGTAAGAGTTTAGTCGGCAGTGTTGATCTGGTTTATCGTAACTCTTGGCATGAAGTACGTACGCTTCATTTCCAAGGTGATACTGCAATGCTCGACGCGTTGAAGACGGTACTTGGTAAAATGCACCAAGATGCTTTACCGCCAGAATCGGTCGATGTGTTCTGTTACAGCAAAAACCTGCGTGGTGTGATGCGTAATATGGTGTATCAACTGCTTGCTGAGTGTATCGACTTACGATTGAAACCGATTGAGCCGGAGAAGCGCCGCCGCTTCAAGGCTATTCGTCTGGCAAACAAGATGTTTGGCCTGTTCTTTGAACGTCGTGGCGTTTCGGTGCAGATGCTGGAAAACTCGGTCGATTTCTATCGTAGTATCTCGACGAATAAGCTAAAGGGCTCACCTTTACTGATGCTCGATAAAGAGCAAGAGTATCAGCTACCAGAAGTGGTTGATGGTTTTGCGAGTGAAGGTTTAATTCAATTTTTCTTTGAGGATACCGACAAAGGTTTCAATATTTATGTATTGGACGAGTCGAATCAAGTTGAGGTGTATCACCAATACAGCGGTGAAAAAGATGAGATGATCGCGAGCGTGAATTCTTTCTACACTTCAGTAAAAGATGAGTCGAAGGTGTCATCTAAGTTGATTAATTTCAACCTACCTCAGTACTACCAAATTGTTCATCCTGAAGAAGGTAACTCTTACGTGGTGCCTTACCGTAATGATGCGACTTTAGCTTCTCGGAGCTCAAAAATAGTCAACATCTAGGCTTATTCTCGATAATTGATATTAAAAAAGGAGTGATTGATTCACTCCTTTTTGTTTTTTTACCAATAATTAGACCCAATTGATCTCTTCATCTGCGTGTTTTTCGCATTCTTCTTTGACCATATCAAACAGTTCCATACCCGTCTTTGAGCATGTCCATTTGTCATCAACTAGCTTGAAGTGAAAGCCACCAGATTTAGATGCTAACCAGATCTCACGCATTGGTTCTTGGCGGTTGATGATAATTTGGCTGCGGTTTTCAAACTCCAGCGTCATCACGTTACCAGTCACTTCGTAATCAACATCTGCCTCTGATTCATCGATAGCTTCTTCGATGTTTTGCATCTGTATATCGACCAGTTGATGAAATTCCGTATCGTTCATCCTTTCTATCCTATTGCTTTTCTTGAGTGTGGTGCGATTATAGGGGGCATTGAGTCAATAATCACGATATGCAAAATGAAAAAATTAATTACCGCTCTGTTTATAGTGTCCGTTATTGGACTTTCTGGTTGTGGTCAAACAGGTCCGTTGTACGATCCTGATGCAGTACAGCAAACTGAACAATCAGAATAAGTGAAAACACGCAGAAATCGTTATTTATAAGGGATAAGAACTTTGGATTACTTCAACTATCAGGAAGATGGCCAGCTTTGGGCTGAGGACGTCGCACTTTCACAACTAGCAGAGCAATATGGTACTCCGTTGTACGTATATTCTCGTGCAACATTAGAACGCCACTGGAATGCGTTTGATTCATCGGTTGGTGAGCATCCACACTTGGTGTGTTATGCCGTTAAAGCTAACTCGAACCTTGGCGTGTTGAATACTTTGGCTCGCATGGGCTCAGGTTTCGACATCGTTTCTGGCGGTGAGCTAGAGCGTGTGGTTGCTGCGGGTGGCGATCCGGCTAAAGTTGTGTTTTCTGGTGTCGGCAAAACAGCCGCTGAAATGAAGCGTGCGCTTGAGTTGAACATTAAATGTTTCAACGTAGAGTCTGAGCCAGAACTGGAGCGACTGAATAAAGTGGCTGGTGAGCTTGGTGTTAAAGCGCCGATTTCACTGCGTATCAACCCAGATGTTGATGCGAACACTCACCCTTACATTTCTACGGGTCTGCGTGATAACAAGTTCGGCATTGCCTTCGACCGTGCTCCTGCAGTTTATGCGTTTGCAAAAACACTCGATAACTTGTCTATCCACGGTATTGATTGCCACATCGGTTCCCAATTAACGGATATCGAACCTTTTATCGATGCCACTGATCGTCTGCTTGCACTGATCGACCAACTACGTGCCAATGATATCAACATCAAGCATCTTGATGTTGGTGGCGGTTTGGGCGTGGTTTACCGAGATGAATTACCACCACAACCTTCAGATTACGCGAAGGCTTTGTTGGCTCGTCTAGACAATCATTCTGATCTAGAGTTGATTTTCGAGCCTGGAAGAGCGATTGCTGCGAACGCTGGTGTATTATTAACGAAAGTTGAGTTCCTGAAGCCAACAGAGCATAAAAACTTTGCCATCATCGATGCGGCAATGAACGATCTGATGCGCCCGGCACTTTACCAAGCTTGGCAGGATATTGTGCCAGTGAGCCCGCGTCAGGGTGAAGCGGTGACTTACGACTTGGTTGGCCCTATCTGTGAGACGGGTGACTTCCTAGGTAAAGACCGTGACCTTGTTCTTGAAGAAGGCGACCTACTGGCCGTTCGTTCTGCAGGTGCTTATGGCTTTGCTATGTCATCTAACTACAACACTCGTTCGCGTGCGGCTGAAGTGATGGTTGATGGCGATAAAACTCATTTGGTTCGTCAGCGTGAAGAGCTTACGAGTCTGTGGGAACTTGAAAACATTCTTCCGGAGTAATTTTAAGCGTTATGCACTTCCACTTTTCTAAAATGCATGGTTTGGGCAATGATTTCATGGTCGTGGACTGCATTACTCAAAATATTTTCTTTTCTCCAGATTTGATCCGTCGTTTGGCGGATCGTCACACTGGTGTGGGTTTTGATCAGCTACTTGTGGTTGAGGCTCCCTATGATCCAGAAACTGACTTCCATTACCGCATATTCAATGCGGATGGCAGTGAGGTGGAGCAGTGTGGTAATGGTGCGCGTTGTTTTGCTCGATTCGTTCGCATGAAAGGCTTAACGAATAAGTACAGCATCAACGTGAGCACCAAGAAAGGAAAAATGGTTCTCAAGATTGAAGACAATGACCAGATCACTGTCAACATGGGCATTCCTGAGTTCGAACCAGGTAAGATTCCATTCAAGGCAAAGCAGCCAGAGAAGACGTATATCCTGAGAACGGATGTACACACCTTGTTCTGCGGTGCCGTAAGCATGGGTAACCCGCATGTGGTTACTGTTGTTGATGACGTCGATACTGCAGATGTGGAGACCTTAGGTCCGCTTCTTGAATCACATGAACGCTTCCCTGAGCGAGTTAATGCTGGCTTTATGCAAGTGATTAACCGTGAAGAGGTTCGCTTGCGTGTTTATGAACGCGGTGCGGGTGAAACTCAGGCGTGTGGCAGCGGTGCATGTGGCGCGGTTGCGGTTGGTATCAATCAAGGTTTGCTGGCTGAGAACGTGAAAGTTCGTCTACCTGGTGGTGATTTGCAGATTAGTTGGCAAGGTCCGGGTAAACCTCTGTTTATGACTGGCCCGGCAACCCATGTGTTTGATGGTCAACTTTCTTGCTAATAAACATTCATAACCAATAGATTCATAAAAATAAAGGATAGGTTTTGTCTTACGTTGAAGCCGACGCACTCACCGCAGAAGTGGTCGCGGAATATTTACGTGATAACCCAGATTTTTTCCAAGACAGGAAAGGTTTGGTTGATCGCCTTGCTATCAATAATGTTGAGCAGGGCGCTGTTTCTCTGGTGGAGGTCCAGCTTAAACGCCAACGCCACCGAATCGAAGAGCTAGAGGAAGAAATCACTGGCTTGATGTCGTTGGCAGCGAATAACGATAAAACCTTCTATGAATTTATGGATCTGCAAGCTCACGTGCTGAAATGCAGTGACTTTATGCAGGTTATCAAAGCTGTTGAACAAAAAGCGTTAGATTTAGGGTTGAAGGCTCATGTACGAATTCTCTCGCAACCTGGCTTTTATAAGCTGAGTGAAGAGCGCTATTCGAAGTTTTCGCTCAACCACTTCAATGGTAAAGATGCTTATCTAGGGCGCTTGAGAAAAGCCGACAGACACGATTTGTTTGGTGATTTCCAAGTTCCAGAGCTAGGCTCTTATGTAGTACTACCACTTGCTAAGCAGTCTCCATTGGGTTTGCTTGCCTTTTCTAGTGAAGATGGCGGACATTTCCAACCTCATATGGATACGCTATTTTTACGCCATTTAGCACTTGTTGTGTCTCATTTGGCGGACACCTTACCTTGGCAGATAAATAATGAGCCTAGAGCCCAAAATACCTCTTCCTAACAGCCTTCAAAAGCCACTTTCTCGCTTCTATGAATATCTCAGAAGCGAGAAGGGACTCAGCCTACACACCCAACGCAATTACAAACAACAACTTGAAACTATGGCCGCTCATTTGGTCACTCTTGGACTGAAAGATTGGAGCCAAGTAGACGCGGCGTGGGTAAGACAACTTGCCAGTAAAGGCATGCGTGAAGGAATGAAAGCGAGCAGTATTGCGACGCGCTTATCTTCATTACGCAGCTTCTTTGATTTCCTTGTGTTACGTGGCGAAATGACTGCAAACCCAGCCAAAGGGGTTTCTGCACCTCGCAAACAGCGTCCTTTACCTAAAAATCTCGATGTCGATGAAGTCGGACAGTTGCTTGACGTGAATGAAGACGACCCATTATCGATTCGTGATCGAGCGATGATGGAGGTGATGTATGGTGCAGGTTTACGTCTCGCTGAACTGGTTGGCATCAATCTTAAAGATGTGTTGGGCCGGCAAGGCGAAATCCGAGTGATTGGTAAGGGCGACAAAGAACGCAAAGCGCCGTTTTCAGGACTGGCTAAAGAGTGGGTCGATAAATGGCTCAAAGTGCGCGGTGATCTCGCTTCTCCGGGAGAAAAGGCTCTGTTTGTGTCCAAGTTAGGGACCCGGATCTCTCATCGCAGTGTGCAAAAGCGCATGGAAGAGTGGGGTAAGAAGCAATCCGTCGCGAGTCATATTAGCCCGCATAAACTGCGTCACTCCTTTGCAACTCACGTGCTTGAATCGAGCCAGAATCTTCGCGCTGTCCAAGAGTTGTTGGGCCATGAAAACATCTCGACAACCCAAATTTATACTCACTTGGACTTCCAACACTTAGCTCAAGCGTACGATGAGGCTCACCCTCGAGCACGTAAGAAGAATAAAGATTAGATTAAAGGTTTTACTATGCGAATTTATCGAGGGTTGAAGCCCATCAAAGCCATGACCTTTGACTTGGATGACACCCTGTATGACAACTGGCCTGTGATCATGAAGGTAGAAAAAGAGATGGCGCAATGGCTTTACCAAAAGCACCCAGTGTCGGCTTCTTTATCGCTTGAAGAGTGGCAGGGCATTAAGCAGCAAGTCGCCTCTGAAAACCCAGCTTTAAAGCATGATGTTACCGTTTGGCGTGAAACACAGATTAAGAGTGGCTTACTGCAGTTGGGCTATTCTCAGCAGCAAGCTGAACAGGCGGCTCGTGAGGGGATAGAACATGCTTTGTGGTTGCGCAATCAAGTCGATGTTCCTCAAGAAACGCATCGAGTGATGGCAGAACTTAGCCAACGCATTCCTTTGGTTGCGATTACCAATGGCAATGTCGATCCACATAAAATTGGTTTAGGGCAGTATTTTCAACGAATTCTTAAAGCTGGCCCAAACGGTAGAGCAAAACCCTACCCAGATATGTTTGATAAAGCGCAGCAATACTTAGATGTTGATGCCATCAACATTCTTCATGTCGGCGATCATCTTAGAACGGATGTTTACGGAGCTAAGCAAAATGGCTTCCAAGCATGCTGGTTTAATGACATTGGTTCCAATTTATACCTCTCTTCGAAGGCGAGTGTGCTGCCTGATGTTGAAATAGAGCAACTTAGCGATCTTATGCGACTAATTTAAAGACTTCTGTAAGCTTATTGTGTCGCATTTATGATATTGAATTGTTACATTAGTCGCAATTAAATGCCTGTTTAGGCTAGGATAATTGGCGACTACTTTTTATCGATTCATTTTAGTCATAGCAGTGGTTGCGGGTTCTTCACTTCACTCTATTTCGATCAAGGGTTGGCATGCAAACATTTACATTTCTCGCAAATACTGAGGAGCTATTTAAATCTCAATTTGATCAGCGAGAGTGGTGTGACAGCAAACAATATCTTATTCAACTTTTCTCTGCCCAATCTTCTGATGTGGCTCGTCGAATCGCGAGTGTTGCTCTCAATCGCCTAAGCAATGCCACCCTAATTGGCCAGAGTGCTCGTCATGTTATCTGTGACAATTGTCTTGAGAGTCGTTGTACCTTAATCATTATCAGTGAGTTTAATGAAACCCGTTTAACCTCCGCGGTTCAGCCTTTTACTGGCAACCCAAACCAAGACAGCCAAGAGCTCGCTTCTCAACTAGATCTCTCGAAAGATGCTAAAACGGTCATCAGCCTATGCGATCAGGTTGAAGGTCGTGACTATCCTATCTATAGCGCCTTTGAAAACCTACCCTACACATTGCCTGTTGCTGGTGGCTTGTGTCATGAGAATGAATACGGGCGTTGGGTTATGCATAACGAACAGACCTACCAACACGCTTGCGTGGCGGTGGCTCTGACTAACCCCAGATTGAAGGTTTGGTCGGACGCGTACTCTGAGTGGAACCCGATTGGGATGAAGCTACGAGTCACACATGCAGTCGGAAATCGCTTATACGCGTTGAACGACAAGCCGGCTATCGACGTATTCAAACATTACCTTGCTGATGGTAAAGATCTCCCTTGCAGTCAGTTGATGAGCTTTCCGCTTTATCGAGAGCTTGGCAGAAAGAAGGGCATATCGACACCGCTGCGTATTAATGATGATGGCAGTATCGAGTTTGATAGTCCTTGGCATGTCGGCGAAGAGGCACAGTTTTGTTATAACCATCCTTCTTTGACCGCAGAAAAAGTGCGTCACGGCGCTGAGATGCTTGCCATGCATCAGCCGGAATCGGTGATCATCTATAACTGCGTCTCTCGACTTGAATTCATCGACAGTAAACTTGAGCTCAAGCCATTTGAGGGGATAGTAAACGCGTGCGGCGCATACTGCATGGGCGAACTATACCGCAACGACGATCGCCAAGAGATACTGCATCACAGCCTCACCTATATTGCGATGAGAGAGTCGGACGAGATTAATGAGTTTCGTTGTGAAGATTTCCAGCGTGACTCAACGGTATCGCCACTGCTTAATCTCGTCAGAAATGCGGTGGCTGATCTCGACAGCATGAACACGCAGATGGAGAAAAAACTTCATCAACAGGCGCGCCGTTTAACCGAAAGCTACCGCATTGATTCTCGCACTGGGCTGCCCAACCGTATCGTATTAAAAGAGCGCCTCAATACGATTCTCGTCAGTGAGCACTTACTGACGTTAAAGCTGACTAATTTCCATCAAGTTAACGAGAAGTATGGTTACCAAGTGGGTGACCAGCTGTTACTTGATCTGTCTAATCATTTTGTCGAGCGATTACACCTTAGTGTGGCTAAGGAATCTCAGGTGAAAGTAGAGCTGTTCAGCATTGGTGTCGGCGAATGGGCGATCATTTTTAACGCCAATGTTGGCTGCGATAAGATAGAACAACGTTTCGTTGAGTTTGCTGACGATATTGAGCACATCAATTTTGAGCCGTATGGCTTGGCTGATATTGATTATCTGTCAGTTTCTCTGTGTGGCGGCTTCGCTAGTCGTTGCGATTTCCTAACCGATAGTGGTGATGAGATCTTATTGAAAGCGATCGAAGCTCGACGTTATGGGGTTAGGAATAACACTCACATCACTAATGCTAAAGACATTCAGGTGAGTGAAGAAGATCGTAAAGAGCAACTAGGCTGGCTGAGCTGTGTAAGTCGTGCGATTTTAGATCAGAACATCATCACTTATACCCAGCCAATTGTGGCGTCCGGTACTCACGAAATGATTGGCCAGGAGTGCTTGGTCAGAATCATGGAGTCAGACGGTACCATTGTGCCACCAGGTAAGTTCTTACCTATCATTGCCGACACGCACCTTTACACTCGCCTCAGCCGACACATGATTAAGAACACCATAGGTTATATGGCGGATAAGCAAAGCCCATTTTCTATCAACCTATCCCCGCAAGATTTGTTGAGCGACAAGACGCTTGAGGTACTCGAGACCGCCATCAGTGCTATGAACGATCCCACTCGACTTGGCCTAGAGGTTCTCGAGTCTGAGCAAATTAAAGATTATGGTCGCATGATTGAGGTGTGTGATCACTTCCGTGCTCTCGGGGCGAGAATCATTGTTGATGATTTTGGGTCTGGCTATTCCAATATTGATGAGATCATTAAGCTTGAGCCGCAGATTATCAAACTCGACGGTAGTCTGATTCGCAACATCGACAAAGACCAAAAGCAAAGAAATATCGCCTCTCAGTTGGTTCGCTTATGTCAGGTGTTTAATGCGCAAACCGTCGCTGAATTTGTCCATAACCAACAGGTTTGTGAGATAGCAGAGCAAATGGGTGTCGATTATCTGCAAGGTTATTACTTTGGTGAGCCTAAGCGACTGTTTTAGTTGTTAAAGCTTTCCGTATCCTATTGTGACTTGCTTTAAAAATTGTTCTGCCACTATTGGTGACTGTTTTGGGTGGAATCAATGATGTCTAACTAACGTCACAATATTTATAAGACGATCGTAAGTATTCCGTGCAAGCCTTATCTATAATAAGCACAATAACCAATCATTAACGTAACGATTAATGTGAATATGCAATCGACCTCTCTCCTGATACAAGACATAGAACAAACCCAGCGTGAATTGCAAAAGATAGATTTTCATCAACATGAAGACCTACTGATTCAGGTGTTTTCTTCTTTCGAGAAAGGTTCGGTTTTGGCTGCCTGCCAAGTGATTCAAGCGACTTTCCCTAATGCTAGGCTGATTGGCTGTAGTGCAAACCACTACATCAGCCAAGGCGTCATCCTGCATCAAGGTCTCTATCTTATTGTCACTCGCTTCGATGCGACCTCTTACACTTGTGGCGTTGTCGAATACAGCAAGCAACCACTATTAGATAGTCAATCGATGTGGCAGCAGCTTGAGTGCAATACCAATACTCAAAGTATCATCTGTTTCGCCGACCGTTTGCAGATAAACAACCGCGACTTATTTTCAGCGTTTGAACAATCCAGATATTCATTGCCTATTTGTGGCGGTGCATCGACCATCACAGATAATGGGCGATGGGTAATGCTAGATGGCACTTGCTATGAGAATGCCTATGTGATGTTGGCGTTGCACAGCGTTGAGCTCGCAACTACCAAGGGTTATTACACCGAGTGGAACCCTATTGGCCGCACCTTCCGTGTCACTGGTGCTCAAGATAACCGGTTAGCTGAATTGGATGGTATGCCTGTTCGCGATCTTTATAATCGCTACCTTGCTGATGGCCTCGAAGTACCTTTCGAGCAACTGCATAATTTCCCCTTGATGGTCGGTGACCCGAAAGAGCAAAACATTCACTTGCCACTCAAGGTGAGAGATTGTGGAGAGATAGAATTTAGTGGTCATTTTCAGATTGGTGATGAGGTCAGGTTTTGTTACGACCATCCTTCACTGACCTTGGAGCAGATCCGACTCGGTGTTCAACAGATTGCCTCTCATAAACCGGAGCAGTTTTTTATCTACAACTGCACCTCTCGCATCGATTTTATTGATGGTAACCAAGAAGTAGAGGTCTTCCAGAAACTCGCAGACACCTATGGTGTGTACTGCATGGGAGAACTCTATCAAGAGCGTGGCCAACAACGAATCCTGCATCATAGCCTCACGTATCTCGCGCTTAGAGAAGGTGAAGGCAAGGCTGTACAGCCATTAGAGACACAACCCGCGACCAATATATCGCCTCTGTTTTCATTGATTAGAAATGCACTGCTTGATGTTGATGACATGAACAACAGCATGGCGAGTAAGATTCAGCAACAAGCGACCGCATTAACGGCGAGCTACCGAATTGATCGTCGCACTGGGTTACCCAATAGGAGCGTACTGCGTGAGAAGCTGTCACAAATGAGCTCTGACAGTCATTTGTTGGCTTTGAAGGTCACCACATTTGGTCAAATCAATGAGAAGTATGGTTATCGAGTAGGTGACAAACTTCTGCATGATCTGAGTGATTACTTTCAGAAAGCGCTGTGGCAGTTTTTTGATGAGGGTTGCCAGCTGTACAGTATTGGTATTGGTGAGTGGGCGGTGGTGTTTAATAGTTGGGCCAGCCAAGAACACATTCATCAGCGTTTCTCTGAATTTTCAGACCAAACCGAGCATGTCAATTTTGAGCCGATGGGGCTACCCGATATCGATTATCTTTCGGTTTCAATTTGTGCGGGTGTTGCGAGTCGTCGAGATTTTCCTGCGACCTCGATTGATGACTTGTTACTGAAAGCGATTGAAGCTCGACGCAGTGCGGTGAGCCAGAATAAACATCTGGTGAGTGCCAAGACGTTAATTCAACTGGAGAAGCATCGCCAAGAGCAACTCGGCTGGCTATCGTGTGTGAGCCGCGCAGTGCTCAATCAAAATATTGTTGCGTGCTCTCAACCTATTGTATCGGCGCATAGCCATCAGGTAGAAAGCTATGAGTGCTTAGTTCGAATTGAAGAGGATGGTCAGTTGATTGCGCCGGGTAAGTTCTTGCCAATCATTGAGGGAACTCATCTCTATACGCGTTTAAGTCGCCAGATGATAACGCGCACCTTTGATTTTATGAGCCAGAGAACCGATTCGTTCTCAATTAACTTGGCGCCACAAGATTTCAGCAATGAGAAAACCATTCTTCACCTTGAGCAAGCCATCAAAAAAATCAGTCACCCACAGCGTATTGGCTTAGAGGTGTTAGAAACGGAACAAATTCAGGATTACGGTCGCTTGATCGAGGTGTGTAATCACTTCCGAGATCTTGGTGTGAATATTATTGTCGATGACTTTGGTTCAGGCTATTCGAACATTGATGAGATCTTGAAACTGGAACCACAAGTGATAAAGCTTGATGGCAGTTTAATTCGCAATATCGATAAGGATAAAAAGCAACGCAAAATAGCCCAACAGCTGGTGAGCTTATGTCAGATTCTGAATGCTAAGACGGTGGCGGAGTTCGTACATAATGAACAGGTGTGTCGAATCGCAGAGGATATGGGTGTCGATTACCTGCAAGGGTATTACTTTGGTCAACCTCAGCGTTTGTTTTGATGGAGCGAGAGTTTCACGTGAAACACTGGTTGGTTCAATAACGAAAGTACAATGTAAAAAGGGTGAGCTTATGGCTCACCCTTTTTGTTTTTAGTATCTGTCCCGCCCTGAAATGTGCTTATTGCCTTCTCGCGCGCCTGCTTGATCTATTTGAGAGCGTGGCCACATTTGTCGGCGTGGAATACTTTTAGATACTGTTGGTAGTAGTCATCAATGAGCTTGGCAGGTTCGCTTTCACCTAAAGATTTGAGTAACTCAATACCCACTTCGCAAGTACACAGATGACCACTGTCTTGATTGCGGCGCAAGGTGTAAGAGGATTCGCTAGTAATGTCGAGGTGAACTTGTGGGACAGCTTGTAACCACGAGCTCTTGTTAAGCATCTTCTTCGCTTCTTGCCATGTGCCATCCAAGATGATGAATAGTGGCTTACGATTCTGGGCTTGGGTCATTACAGCTTGCTGGCACTCGATACTTTGATCACTCGGGAATAAAAGAAACGGTTGTCGTGTTTCATCTTCAAGCAGTGCCACTAGCTCAGCTGGTGGTGTTTTCCTTTGCCATATCAAGGACTGACACTGCTCAAGGGATTGCTGAAGCAACTTTCCGGTGTTGGTGTCTCGCGACAGTTCATTCTCATGAGTCAGTAGTACAAGTTCGGTTTGGCTTTCAACCGTCGGTATTAGATGACAAACGCACTGGTGAGTGAAGCCACAACCATGGCAAGCTTGTTGGTTACTCATCTTTACAGCTTAACTCCACTTTGTGCAGGTGATACACCATCAGCAAACAAAACCACATCGCTGATGTCAGCATCATCTGCAATTTGAGCAACACTTGGGTTGAGTGGGTAGCTCACACCAGAGTATGACAGTGTGTGTTTTGCAGGTGTTGCACCGCCGCCACTGACATTGAAGATCAGATCTTGCCAGCCGTGGTTTTGCGATTTACCTAAGCGTATGTCGCCCTTAACCAGTGTCACTCGGCTATTGAAGCGCCAGTTATCTTGATGATTTTCAAAAATAAGCAGTGTACAGCCACCAGAGCCACACCAATCGAGCTGGGCAAACAGTTCTTCTTTACCATCGCCATTTAAGTCGTAGGTTAACCAGCGGTACTTAGTATTGTCTGGTGAGGTGTTATTGATCTTAAAGTATTCGCGGATCGCTTGGTCGACTTTTTGATCAAGTTGATCGCTGGAGTTCACCTGCTTTGCGGTTAGATCAACGTTAGCGGTGGTGTTTACTTGCGCTTGTGCATTCTTAGCTTCGAATAGCACCAGACCGCCATTGGCAATCGGATAGACAACGTTGCCCACTTTCTCTTTTTCAGCGACCAGCTTGCCGTTATCGAGCGTGAAGATGCGCTCAGAGATCAAATACTGTTGCTGGTGGCGAGTCATAACCACTTGTACCTGATTTTGGTTCAGTTGCTGCCAGAAGCCTTGTTCAACAATAGAAGGGTCTCCATTGCTGTACGAGTATGTCGTAATAGCGCTGTGGTCATCGTTGAGCTCAAGGTTGATAAAGAACCCAGTGTTCTGCGTTGAGCTAGCGAAGTAGAGTCCGCTCCAGTCCAATGTTGGATCTTGGTTAGAGACCGTTGCACAGCCATTATAGTTACTGTCATTGAGGTTAAGCTTGGCATGCCATCCATAGATAGAATCGCTCATGCCGTCGCTGCAACTCTCTTTTGTAAGGTTGAGTTTGCCTTGCGCTGCTTTACCTTCTAATTGGTAATCACGACTGCTTGGTGTGGTGCGGCTTGATTCAATATCGAGGATCTGTGGCTGTTCGCCCATCTTAGTGTATTTGAGCTGGTCTTTATCGAAGCTTGCTGACCAGAAAGGTTCATTGCCGAATACACGTGTTGAACGCAGGGGTTGGTCACAACGATCAGGGTTTTCTGCGGTGAGGATATTCACTTGATCAACCACGAAACGTGCAGTGAAATCTGCGTTATACCCTGTTTGGCTCGGTACGGTTAGGTGGCCAATCAGCTCGCCGTATAAGGCTTGGTAAGGTCTCGTTGAGAGCCCTTGCGCTTCTAATGCGAGTTCTGGCGTTAAATCTAACCAGTATTGTTGTTGGCTACCGCAAGGGGTGAAGGTTCGGCTTTCGTGGCCAACCACAACCTGACCACGCATGATGAAGGTTTGCGGTTGAATGCTCAGTGGCTCATCCAAGGTTGCTGGTGGTAGTTCTGGCTTTTGGGGGGCATCTGGCGCTGTGACACAGCCTTGTAGAGCGAATGCGACTAGCCATGTCACTGGGTTTTTCATTACCTTCATGTTATATCTTCCTCGGAGCAACCGTTAATTGGATTTATTATGGCATATTGGTTATTTAAAACAGAACCTGACACCTTCTCTATTCAGACTCTGAGAGTACAAAAAACCTCTTGTTGGGAGGGTGTACGTAACTATCAGGCTCGAAACATGATGCGCGATGACGTTAAGCTTGGAGACCTGGTGATGATATATCATTCATCATGTAAGAAAGTTGGCGTAGCGGGGATCGCTAAAGTAACCAAAGAAGCCTACCCAGACCATTTTCAATTCGATCCAGAAAGTGATTACTACGATGCCAAGTCTTCGCAAGACAACCCGCGCTGGATAATGGTGGATGTCGAGTTTGTGCGAGTGACTGAGCGCTTAATTCCTTTGGCAACGCTTAAAGCGATGCCTGAGCTAGCAGAAATGCCGTTGGTTAAACGGGGCAATCGCTTATCGATCATGCCGGTTACAGAGCAAGAGTGGCAGGCGATCTTAAGCAAAGAAGTGCTAGGTTCTCGTTAGCGTTAGAGAGAGCTTTTTACGTAAGGTTCAAAAAAGGCAGCCATTGGCTGCCTTTTTATTTATTCAGATCTCTTCGACGAGAAGAGGTTAGAGCAAGTGCTTTTCTAGGTAGTGAGCAACGGAGTCGTCTGCGCTGCTGCCAATCACTTCATTGTCTGGCAAAGCTTTAAATACTTTCTCATGCGATGTACCCATCACTAAGCCTTTGCCTGCCATAGCCAGCATCTCGGCATCGTTCATTCCGTCACCAAAGGCAATACAGTTATCCAGTGTCAGGTTCAGTGACTTCGCAACAGCGTCTAAGGCATGGCCTTTAGAGACTTCAGCGGCCATCACTTCCAGACACCAAGGTGTAGAGAAGGCGATGTTCAGTTTGTCGCCAAAAGCATCTCTTAGCTTTTGTTCAAACGTGACGAGATATTCGTGGTCTTGTTCTGGATGTGTGAAGAAGACTTTCGCGATGCCTTTGCTTGGTGCATTTTCTGCTTCAAAGCGCTTGTAGCTAAAGCCAGACTCACTGTGGAATTTTGCCAGCATTTCGTCTTCACGGTCCAGTAGCCAATCTTCATTCTGGTACATGTGAATAAAGAGGTTTGGATCTTGGCGAACAATATCGATAACAGGTTGAACGAGTTCCTGAGGCACGTTCTGGCTATACATCAGTTGATCGTTCTGGTCATGCACGCGTGCACCGTTTGAAGTGATCATGTACGCCGGAATACCTGCGATCTGACGAATACCCGCCACATCGACGTGGTGACGACCCGTAGCGAAGATAAAGGTATAACCTTGGTCGTGTAATTTCTTAAGTGTTAGCTTGGTAAAGTCGCTTAGCTGATGGTTGGGAGCCAAAAGCGTACCATCTAAATCAGAAGCAACAATTTTCACGGAATCTTTTAGTGCAGGAATACTCATTTAACCCTCATTGCAAAAATGCTTAACCAATATCGACGCTAGCCAACGCTAGAATCGTTTTAACTACAATATCTCTAGGTAGAAATTGTATGCCAATTTCATGCAAGAAAAGAGGGCAAAGCTCACTTACTTCTCTTCCTCTTTAGCGCTTATGTTCTTGGTCGGTTACTCAGCTTATTAGTTTATTCGCTCTAGGCAAAAAACTGATTGATAGCATTCAGTGTTTGATTGCGATATTCGTCTTTCTCAAACAACACCTCATGCTTAGACCCTTCAATGGCCTTAAACTGGCAGGCTGAGTTGGTTTTCTTCAGTTTATTGATGAACTTCACTTGAGCGCTGTTGCTGACAATCTTCTCCTCCCCAGCTTGAATCAATAGCAGTGGGATCTTGATTTGACGAGTTTGTTGTATCGCCTGCTTGGCTGCCATTAACCCTTGCCATACCCAGCGAGTGCTTGGTCCGCCAACCTGCAAAGAAGGGGAGCCGTCATACAAGCAACGGAACCAGTGATAGCGTACTTTGCTGTGGCTGAGTAAGTTATTTTCGAAGGGCTTAGAGTAGTACGCTTGCTGCCCCGGGGCATAAGTCGGCTTAGCATAGAAAGCGGTGAGTACTTGTCCAACAACCATCGCGATGGGCTTGAAGTACCATTCAGTCTTAATCCCAAACATCGGAGCGCACAGAGTAACTTTGTCAAACGGGTGATCGGGATGAGTTTGTAGATAGCGAGTGGCTATGGTGCTGCCCATTGAGTGTGCCAGTAGGTAGCGATTGGCGTATCGGCTTAGGTCAAAACTGGCAATGACGTCAGACATGTCTGAGGCGTAATCATCAAACTCATGAATGTGACCAATGTCAGAGTCTGTTACCATACGTTCCGACTGGCCTTGACCTTGGTGGTCAAATGAATAAACGTCATAGCCTTGCTGATAAAAATCATAAAAGAGTTCTTGGTATTTCAAGCAACATTCAATGCGGCCATTTGAAATAACAATGGCTTTGGTGTGCGTTGGTGAGGTTAGGCTACACCAGTACAGCTTCTTTTTACCTGATGATGTGACATACCCATCTTTACGATGTTGCCAAAGGGCAGGGATCGGGTGTTTAATCGCTTGCTCGAACTCAGGTTCTTGCGTGTACGAAAATGGGGCGGCACTGTGGTTTTCCATGGGAAATTACCTGAACTGATGCATGTGAGAGCTTTATCGCTACTAATGTTGTTAGATTAAAGAACTAGTAAGGAAATGCAAATGGATACTCATGTTTGGCTTGCTTATGTCGTCACGGCGATATTGTTTAGTTTGGCTCCGGGCTCAGGTACCGTTAACTCAATCAGTAATGGGCTAAGTTATGGCACCAAGAAGTCACTTGCGTCGATCGCCGGCTTACAGCTCGGTCTTGCATTCCACATCATGCTGGTGGGTGCAGGTATTGGTGCACTGGTGGCTCAATCTGCGTTGGCGTTCACCATCATCAAATGGGTAGGCGTGGTTTACCTTGTTTGGTTGGGTATTCAAAAATGGCGTGATAATTCTAGCTTGGTGGCTTCAGAAGAAAGCTCAACGCTATCGAGTGGTAAGCTGCTTAGAAATGCCGTGCTTATCAATCTAACTAACCCAAAATCTATCGTGTTTTTGGTGGCTTTGTTTCCTCAATTTATCGATCCTACACAACCGCAAGCACCGCAGTTATTAGTGCTAGGAGTTACAACAGTATTCATTGATAGTGTTGTTATGTTGGGTTACACCTCATTAGCTTCACAAATGGGACGTTTTATTCGTTCTGATCGTATAATGAGTAAGATAAATAAAATATTTGGTGGTATGTTCATGGGTTGCGGTGCCTTGCTTGCTGCCGCTAAAGCTTAGTAAAGCAATACAGTTATAGATAAATCAATAGAGTTATAGATAAATGACCGCTACCTACGTTGCTCGACAACCTATCTTAAACCGTAACAAGAACACGCTTGGTTATGAGCTGTTGTTTCGCGACGGAGAAAGGAATGCCTACCCAGCGCATATTGAGTCTAATCGAGCAACGTATCGTCTGATTGTTGAGAACTTCTTATCGGTTGGGCATAACCCTTCGATTCCATCTTCGCGCTGTTTTATTAATTTCCCTCATCAAAGCTTGATTCGTCGGCTTCCCTTAGGCTTGCCGAAAGACAAGGTGGTGGTCGAGATTCTTGAAACCTGCCAACCGACGGATGAGCTGTTAGAAGCGGTCAAAGAGCTCTATCAAGCGGGGTACATGATTGCCCTAGATGATTTTACCTCTACGCCAGAATGGGAACGATTCCTTAAATACACGCATATTGTTAAGCTCGATATCATGCAAATGGGCTTGAATGAAGCGTGTGATTTGGTAAGAGCTCATCAAGGGAAGAAGTTTAGCTTTCTGGCTGAACGAGTCGAAACTGAGCAAGAGTTTAAGCAAGCGAAAGAGGCGGGTTTTAAGTTCTTCCAAGGGTACTTCTTCAGCAAACCTGAAATCATCAAGACCAAGTACATTAGCCCTGAGCAAGTAATTGCGATGGAGCTGTTCCAAGAAGTGTGTAAGCCGGAAGTCAACTTTCAACGTGTCGAAAGCATCGTCGCGAAAGATGTTGCCTTGTCGTATAAGTTACTGCGTTTTGTGAATACCATGTCACCTCGTCTTGAGGTCACCATCTCTTCGTTCCGCCAGGCTTTGGTTTATCTGGGGCAAGAGAAGCTGAAAATGTTTGTCTCGTTGGCGGTGGCGTCTTATGTCTCTGATAAAAAGCCAAAAGAGCTATATGGTTTATCGCTTCAACGAGCTCAGTTCTGCCAACGTATGTCTCGTTATCAGGCATTTGAAGGGCATGCCGAGCAAGCCTTTATGATTGGTTTGTTCTCGTTGCTTGATGCGCTGCTCGACTTGTCGTTAGAGAATTTAGTTGAGCAACTGCCTTTGTGTAAAAGTATCAAGGTGGCTCTGCTACGTAGAGAAGGGCCATATGGAACCTTGCTGGCCCTTGAAGAGAGCTTTGAACATGCCGATTGGCAGCAGATGGATGAGCACTGTGCTCATTTAGGATTGAGTGTGGAACAGGTTAAAACTGAGCTCACCGAAGCTCGACGCTGGAGTCATAACGTAACCAATCAGCTCTGATTTATCTTCGTTAAACTTTTATGACAATTATAACGCACGCCTTGACGTGCGTTTTTTTATATCTAATATATATGCATATCCATATATGAGTATGTATTTATGCTTCCTCACCAATTTTTTAAATTACTGTCCGATGAAACGCGAGTGCGTTGCTTAATGTTGATAGTTCGCAATGAGTGCTTATCGGTTGGTGAGTTGACTCAGGCATTGCAAGAAAGTCAGCCAAAGGTTTCACGCCATCTTGCGCAGTTGCGTTCAAATGGCATTTTGACTGATGTTCGACAAGGGCAGTGGGTATTTTACCGTCTGTCAAAAGATTTACCGGGTTGGATGCTAAAGTTAATTGATGACCTTGTCGCATCGAACTGTTTGAAAACTGAATACCAGCAAGATATTGAGCGCTTAGAGTCGATGAACTCACGCCCAGTATGTTGCGTTTAATTCTTAATTTAAGTTTCACCACTAACTGAGAGAACACACAATGACAGTTAAAGTAGGTATTAATGGTTTTGGTCGTATCGGCCGTCTAGCACTTCGCGCAGCTTTCGATTGGGAAGAGCTAGAGTTTGTTCAAATTAACGATGTGGCTGGCGACACAACAACATTGGCTCACCTTCTTGAGTTTGATTCGGTTCAAGGTCGTTGGAATCACGAAGTGGCTGTTGAAGGCGATGAGATGATCATCAACGGTCAACGCATCAAAACCACAAAAGAGCGCGACATTGATGCGATCGATTGGTCTGGTTGTGATGTGGTTATCGAAGCGACAGGTGTTCACCGTAAGACCTCTTTCCTAAACAAATACCTAGAGCAAGGTGTGAAGCGCGTTGTGGTATCGGCTCCTGTGAAAGAAGAAGGCATCGCAAACATTGTTGTCGGTGTGAACGACAATATCTTCGATCCTGCGGTACATAAAATCGTAACGGCAGCGTCTTGTACAACGAACTGTCTCGCGCCAGTGGTTAAGGTGATCAACGAGAAGCTTGGTATCGAGAACGCAGCTTTCACCACTATTCATGATCTAACTAACACGCAAACGATTCTTGATGCGCCCCATAAGGACTTACGCCGTGCACGAGCATGTGGTATGAGCCTTATCCCAACAACAACGGGCAGCGCTAAGGCGATTGTTGAGATCTTCCCAGAGCTTGAAAACCGTATCAACGGCCACGCGGTTCGTGTACCACTAGCGAATGCTTCTCTGACAGACATCATCTTCGAAGTGAAGCAAGACACCACAGCAGAAGAAGTCAACGCGATGCTGAAAGAAGCGTCTGAGAATGAACTGAAAGGCATTCTTGGCTTTGAAGAGCGTCCACTGGTTTCTATCGATTACAAAGGTGACCAACGCTCAACCATCGTGGATGCACTATCAACGATGTTGGTCGGTAAGCGCATGGTTAAGATCTACGCTTGGTATGACAACGAGATGGGCTACGCAACACGTACTGCTGAGCTGGTTCGCACAGTCGGTTTAGCATAATACTCTTCATACTTGAAGCTGCAGCGTTGTTAACTGCGTAAGTTCACCCTAATCACATAGACCCACTATGCTCATAGGGCTGAACTTACTTGTTGCCTACCTGCAACTCCAATTATTTTGAGTATTGGTTCTATAAGAATTTCAAGAGATTACACAATGACACATCCAACATGGCAACTAGACCTAGAGCAAGGTGCGTTAGTGCTTACTCCGTGTCCAGGTACTAAAGACGCTGACCTAGATGCATCATTAACGCAACTGAAAGCACAAGGCGTTGAAGCTATCGTGACAGCACTTGATGATCATGAGCTTGCAAGTAAAGACGTGGCGGCACTTGGTGAAAAAACACGAGCGCTAGGCATGCAATGGTTCCAGATCGAAATCGAAGATGACTGTGCACCGGGTGCTGATTTTGCTGCGAAGTGGCAAGCAGCTAGCCCTGAGCTACATAACATCGTCGATAACGGCGGCAAGGTTGCGATGCATTGCATGGGCGGTTCTGGCCGCACGGGCTTACTAGCTGCACACCTATTGCTAGAAAAGAACTGGGACATGAGCAAGATTGTTCAAGAGGTGCAGGCACTGCGTCCGGGCGCATTTACTAAGCCCATTCAGGTTGAATACATTAATGGCGTAGCGAACAGCTAATAAGCCATTGTTGTTATACAGGGAGCTTTTGGTATCTGGAGTGTTGAACTTATCATGATCCAAAAGCTCTTTTTGTTTAGATTGCAGAGATAGCGTTATGTTTTCAAATCTAAGTAAGAGCGTTCGCCAATATATGTTGGTGACTTTCAACTACTGGAACTTCACCATTACTGATGGTGCACTTCGTATGCTGGTGGTTCTGTATTTTTACGACCTTGGCTACAGTTCACTAGAAATCGCCTCACTGTTCCTTTTCTATGAATTCTTTGGTGTGGTGACCAACCTAATCGGTGGCTGGTTAGGGGCGCGTCTTGGCCTCAACAAGACCATGAACATCGGGTTAGGGATGCAAGTCGTCGCCTTGGGTATGCTCGCGGTGCCATCAGCCATGTTGACCATTCCTTGGGTAATGGCGGCGCAGGCTTTGTCTGGTATTGCTAAAGACCTCAATAAGATGAGTGCCAAGAGCTCGATTAAGACTCTGGTTCCTGATGAACAACAGGGCGCACTTTATAAGTGGATTGCGATTCTGACCGGATCTAAGAATGCGCTTAAAGGGGCAGGGTTCTTTATTGGTGGTTTGCTGCTTTCAACAATTGGTTTCCAATATGCAGTGCTTGCGATGGCTGCTGTACTGACATTAGTGTTCATCGGCAGCTTGGTGAGCTTAGAAGCGGACATGGGTAAAGCGAAAACCAAACCTAAATTCAAACAGATCTTCTCTAAGTCTGAATCCATCAACATCCTATCTGCTGCGCGTATGTTCCTGTTTGGTGCTCGTGATGTGTGGTTTGTGATTGCTTTGCCGATTTACCTAGGCAGCGTGTTTGGATGGGATCACTCATGGGTGGGTGGCTTCTTAGCGGTTTGGACCATCGCATATGGCTTTGTGCAGGGCATTGCACCTAAGATTACTGGTAAAGCACAAGGCAAGGTGCCTGATGGACATGCAGCGCTATTATGGGCGGGGGCGTTGGCTATCGTGACTGCAGGTATTGCCTATGCGGTGCAAATTGGCTGGCAACCCGAGTTCGTTATTATCGGTGGCTTGATGGTGTTTGGTGCCATCTTTGCGGTGAATTCATCGCTGCACTCATACCTTATTGTGAGTTATGCGAAAGGCGATGGCGTTTCTCTTGATGTCGGTTTCTATTACATGGCAAATGCAATGGGCCGTTTGATTGGCACTATCTTGTCAGGGTTGGTATTCCAAATGGCCGGTTTGTCTGCGTGTCTGTGGGTATCTTTTGCGTTCTTAGCGATAACGACGGTGATCTCTCTGCGTTTACCTAAAGTGCCGCAAATCTCAGCGGCATAAGCTTCAACCGCATGAGCCTCATTTGTAAGAGTGAAAGTCGCATAAGCTTAAGCCGCACGAGCTAAATTCGCGATAAGCCTCTCCTTTAACAGTAAGCTGACTTGGTATTTATTCCGGTCAGCTTTTTTATTGCTATAGTAGAATGATTGAATATTAATCAGGCATTTACATGAAGCAGCGAATTCTCTTTTTTGATTTAGCACGATGTGTCGCGGCCATAGCAGTTATCGCGATTCATGTTTTGGCGCCTTATCGGAATGAATTAGGCACCATTCCTTTCGGTGAGTGGCTGACCGCCATTACGGTGAACGGTTTCAGTCGTTGGGCGGTGCCGGTGTTCATCTTGATTACTGGTGCTCTGATGCTGAGTGATCAGCGCCCGTTTGACGCTAAGTACTACCTCAAGCGTCGTCTGGGTAAGGTGCTGATCCCTTTCATTGTCTGGTCGCTGTTCTATACCTACCTATCGGGTTGGTCTGCGATGGGCTTTGATGCTGACGTTAGTTGGGATGTGCTACTCAATAGCTATCATCACTATACCTACTATCACCTTGGCTTCTTTTATTACTTTATCCCACTCTACTTTGTGATTCCTTTTTTACAGATCATGGTCAGAAAGTACGGTGATAGATCGGTCTATGCCTTTACGGCGGTATGGTTGTTCACTACGTTATTGTTCTTATTGAAAATCGATGGCCCTTGGAGCCACGAATTGTGGTTGTACACCGGGTACTTACCATTGGGTTACTTGCTGTATAAGATTGTGCCACTTAACAAGATGACCGTCGGCGTGAGTGTGTTACTTGGTGGGTTAGCGTTACTGACCACGGTTTACATGGTGGTTGATGCAAGCTTGGTAGCAGAAGAGTACACAGTAGGGCGTTGGTTATCTTACAAGACGTTGAATACCGTATTAGCGGCGAGCATGGTGTTCATGGTGTGCCGTTACTATGGTGAAGGTTTGTCTGAGAAGAGCAATCAAGTGGTTGGTTTTATCAGTAAACACAGCTTAGGTATTTATCTGCTGCACCCGATTTTCTTGTGGCCAATGAAAGAGTTCGGTTGGTACCAAGGACACCCTGCTTGGGTTATTCCATTATGGATCGTGATCAGCGGAGCTGGCGCGTTATGGATGAGCTGGTTGGTCTCTAAGTCAGAGAGAACGCGTTGGTTATTGCCTTAGCGGTGGGTGCTAAGGCTTTCTGATGGATTGCTTAGAAGAGAAAGTTGAGGCGGCTAGGGTTAGCGCTTCAACGCAAAGTGTAAGAACTTATCGCCTTGGTAGGTTAAGGTTCCTTTGTCGCCAGGGTTAAGGGCGTGGAAGTAGTGGATGCCGACTTGGAATTCTCGTTTTGGACCAACGACACCACGTTGAACGTAAATCCAGTACTCTTGATCTTCTTGGCCAGGTTCTGCGTCAGGAAGGTCGATGGATTGTTTGTCTAACACCGTGACATTCACTTTCTTTTCTGGCGCATTTTCACCTTGCGAGTGTTTTCGATAGAAACCAATAAATACCCAAGCCGCTAGACCAGCAAGTGCAAAGATGGCAAAAAAGAGTGAATTAGGCATATAACCTCCATGTAGTCGTGATGGTTATTCTAGTCTTTCAAGCAATAGGGATATGTGTTTAAAGCTGTTATTCGTGAACTGTTGTAAGCCAAGCTGATTATTTTTCGGCAGACATCACATTTAGTGGCTTGTTTGGGATAAAGCATTGTTATTTATTGTCTCTTTCTCACGTAAATATCAGTAAATTTGTATAAAAATAAGGGAATGCTCGACTAGAATTATAGTGTGGAGTGGGAGGGCCAAGATGACCGATATTGAAAAAGTGGTGACAAGAACTCGCAATATAGAGAAGTTATTGAGGCTTCAATATCATGCCGAAGGCGAAGGATTGCATGAGCTTGTAACAAGCTGTGAAGAAAGGCTACCGCACGATATGGTGAGCAAGCTGCGTTATATCGCAACGTGTCGTAATAAGGTAGTCAATGAACATGAGGCTAAGTTGGAAGACCAACATAAGTTCATCATGATGTGTAACGACTGTGAGAAGGAGCTGACTCCACGTAGTGGTCGTTTTATCTGGCGAGTTGCGATCTTACTGATGATGGCAATGACTTTAGCAGCTGCGGGTTTCTATTATGCGAACTGGGATGTACTAACACTGCATCTGTTTTCGAAGTGAAAAAATTGAACAAAAAAAGGGACGCTCATGGCGTCCCTTTTTTTATTTGTAACTTGCTTAGTACATCATCGGTAGTGTCATTAGACCTACAACTACCGCGATCATTACAAGTCCTTGTCTTTGCGAAGATGAAATCATAACACTACTCCTAAATTTGGTTGTCTCTCGCTATGTTTTAAAGAATAGCACTACTTATAGGTTTAGATCAAGAATTACTTTCGAAAGCTTTAAAAGTAGTAGAAAACTATTGGTTTTTTGCTTGTTTGGGTGTGTTTAACTGTGTTTTTTGGTGTGTTCTTATTTTATACGTTGTGCTTCATGTTTATACCTTTTTGATTTAAGTTGTTGTTTTGTAATGGTCATTTTGTGTAATTTATATTGTTAAAGGTTGTTAAACTGTATTAATAGGGGTTGGTGGTTTCTGGCTTTGATTTTGTTCTGTTTTTTATTTTTCGGGTTGTTTTTTGTGGGGGTTTTTACAGAGGACTTGAAAAAACCTGACAAAGTTGGGTTTTAAGAAAGCAAGCCACTTACTTTATAAGTCTAGAGTGATGTGGTGTTTTCATTTCCCTGTTAACTCTGAATTTGTTTGTTTAAGTTGTTGTTATAATTAACCTTAAATACGGTTCTTTTTAAATTTAAAGCGTGGTATTTGATGATATATGGGGGTTTTATAAGGAGTCTGTAGGTTAGAAGTGACTAAAATTCAAGTCTGGACGCTCTAATGCCAATTTAAATAAGTTTGTCGATGAATCACTCTAGTTTTAAAAGAATAGCCATAGTCATCATGGTAATTGTGACGACTTCAATCTAAAGAGGCTCTTTTTAGTGGAAGCGTAATCAAGATCCAATTTTGAGGGGCTGAGGCTTTACATCAACACTCGTGTGCCTAGACTGGCGACGATTTAAAGCAATGGGGCAAATGGTATGTGGAGTTGGTTGGCGGTTTCCTTATCTGGTATCGGAGCAATAGCAGGAACGAAACATGGACATATCGGTCAGGCCTTGTCGTATAAGGTATTTACCTTTGTATTATTGGCGACCATTGCTTTAACTCAATCTGTCGTTTCTGACTTTACCTATTGGATAGTCGCTGGGTTGGCGATCTCTGCAATCGCAGATGCCCTTCATACGGTTACTCAAAAGCGTCCTTTGCATTTTGTATGCTTCTTATTGGCTCAGCTCTGTTACAGCAAAGCATTTTGGTTACAACTATCAGGAGAAATGGTCTGGTGGTTGTTCGCGCTTCTATTAGCTGCTTGTGTCGTTGCTTTCTTCTTACTTCTGCCTCGCTTAGACAAACTCGTCTTTCCTGTGGTTATCATGGGTATCGTGCTTATTCAGCTTGCATGGGCTTCTGGTGAGCTCTGGTTGCTTGATCCTCAATTGTCACATGCGGTTGGTTTTGCTGGCTGTAGCGTGTTACTACTTTCGGCTCTGGCGTATGCGCTAAATTTCTATCGTAGCCCAATCAAAGGTGCCTACTTTTGGGTGACGGGCAGTTACTTTCTCGCGCACGCTCTCATTGTTGCTTCCCTTACCATTTAGGGTAGAGCTCGCTTAATTCTGAGCTACATCAAGGCAGCTAAGATGAAAGTAGGTACTCTACGTCTACTTCATTAAACATGAGATAGAGTTATGACTACCGAAATTCATGCACACAACGTTTTAAACCTACTGAGTGAAAAGCCCCTGACTCGTGAAGAGTTGACGCAAGAGCTCGCTCAAACATATGGTGCAGAAACTCGCTTCCATACTTGTAAGCTAAATGGTCTGGATTTGGATGGCCTGCTGAAATTTTTCCTGAAGATGGAAAAGGTCGTGGTTGTTGATGACAAACTTTGCACCAATCGCGAACGTGTGTGTAACCACTAATCTCGAGTAACAACTGGTTTTTTGAGCCTTTTGGCGTTTATAGATAAGAAGAGTGGATGCGACGTTTCGGCTTCACTCTTAAATTATCTTTTTACTTTTCTCCTTTCTATTTGCTCTCGAAAAATTCCCTTCTAATTACATAAGTTAATCCTTTTATTACTGCGTTCGAAAATCAATGTTGAGGCTGCTATACTCCGCGCACTTACGCTTTTCGAGACAAACTTATGGAAATTTTATCTGCAGCAACCATGCTGTTTCTTATTATGGACCCGCTTGGCAATCTACCAATCGTGCTCTCTATCCTTAAGCATATTGATCCGAAGCGTCGCCGTATTGTTCTTGTTCGTGAACTGATGTTTGCACTGATTATCCTGCTGTTGTTCTTGTTTGCTGGCCAAAGCATCATGAACTTCCTGCACGTGCAGCCTGAAACCTTGAGTATCTCTGGTGGTATTATTCTGTTTATCATCGCGATTAAGATGATTTTCCCAAGTGCGGGTAGTATTACCGGCCTAGCGGCGGGTGAAGAACCATTTATCGTGCCGATGGCGATCCCTATGATTGCAGGCCCGTCGGTGATTGCTGCATTGATTCTGTTGTCGACACAGCACCCTGACAACATGTTAGAGCTTTCAGGCGCAGTGATGCTGGCTTGGGGCGCGACCTTCTTTATTCTGATGTTTAATGGTTTCTTCTTGCGAGTGCTGGGTGAGCGAGGCCTTAAAGCCATCGAACGCTTGATGGGCTTGTTGTTGGTTATGTTGTCGACGCAAATGTTCCTAGATGGTGTAAAAGGCTACATGGGCTAACATCAGTATCATTGCTGAATAAAAAAAACGCCGCTCAAATGAGCGGCGTTCTTGTATTTAATGTTTCTGTCATGATGTTTTCTGTAGCTAAGCGTTTTATATCTGAGCTTAAGCTTGATTACATCATGTGTTTGCGTCGGATATCGAGTAGGGCAAAGACTCCGAAAATCAATATTGACCACTTCTCCCAACGTGACATTTCGATCTTATCGCCGAATGCACCGATAAAAATCAGCATCTGCAGGCCGTGCATGAAGAACAAGAACGCTGTCATGATATAAAGCGCAATCGCAGCATTACCCGGGAATGGATAGAAAATATTTACGATTAAGATAAACCAAACAAAGGCGATGGCTACTTTTGCTAGTGGAAGTAAGAACTTCATTCAATAACTCCTATTCTTCAGTGGTTCGATTAAACAGTCGGTAGCTAGACTGGCCAGTGGTCTTATCGCGATGCAATTCCCAGTTCTCTGGCATAGCCTCAAGCTGCAGCTCTTTTTCTGTCTCGACGTAAATGATGGCGTTGTCTGCCAACCAGCCATTGCTCTCAAGCAGTTGTACAGTTTCTGCAAGTAAGCCTTTACGAAATGGTGGATCAAGGAAAACCATATCGTAAGGAGTACCTGGCTTCTTAAGGAAAGAGATAGCATCAGTATTCACGACATTGATGTTGTCTGCCTTAAGCTCTTTCGCGTTATCAGAAAGCTGTTTGGCCGCCTTTTGATTCATTTCGAGCAGTGTCACCATTTTTGCTTGGCGAGAAGCTGCTTCAAAACCTAGACCGCCAGAACCGGCAAATACATCCAAGCAAGTTGAATGTGGGATATCTTGAGCCACCCAGTTAAAGAGTGTCTCTTTTACTCGGTCAATGGTTGGGCGTAATCCTTCTAAATCATGAACAGGTAGCTTTCTACCTCTCCATGAGCCACTAATAATTCGAACAAAGCCTCCGGATGGCTTTTTTTGTGATGTGTTTTGCTGGCGACGTCTTACCATAGATTTTTTGACCGCTAATAAAGTGATACTATACCGAGCCCAATTTAAGTGGGTTCGAGTATTAAATAAATTTGCAATGACAAAGTGTATCAAGCTAAAAGCAAACTTATCACTGCTTTGTCATTTTTCTTTACTATTCGTTTGTACAAGCTTGTATTGTATAACAATAGCAAAGAGTCGACGTGTATTAAGTCAATACAGCTAATTAGTAGATCTAGGAAACTCCTCTGATGACGGAAAAAAAGAAGCGCGGATTATTATCGTGGCTTGGTTTTGGTGACGAAGAACAAAGCCCAAAAACTCAGAATGAAGCGAACGTAGAAAACGTTGAAGATCAAACTGAAGTTGAATCACAAGTCGAGGCTGAACAGGCCGCGCCTGAAGCTGAACAAGCTAAGCCAACTGAATCTAAGTCGGTTGAATCTGAGCAAGCGCTTGAAGAAACTCAACAAGAGCAGCAACCTGTCGCAGCAGAAGCAGAAGCAGAAGCAGAACAGGAAGATGTTGCTGTTCCTCAAGCTCAGGTTGAAGAAGTTCAAGATAAGCCGACAGAAAGCTTCTTTGCGCGCCTTAAGCGTAGTCTTAGCCGCACTAAAGCAAACATCGGTGCTGGCTTCTTTGGCTTGTTCAAGGGTAAACAAATCGATGAAGATCTGTTTGAAGAACTAGAAGAGCAACTTCTGATTGCAGACGTGGGTATGAATACCACGGTTAAGATCATTGAAAATCTGACAGAAAAAGCATCTCGCAATGACCTAAAAGACGGTGAAGCTCTATATGGTCTGCTCAAAGAAGAGATGGCGGATATCTTAAGCCAAGTGGAACAGCCACTGGTTGTTGATACGACTAAAACACCTTACGTTATTTTAATGGTTGGTGTGAACGGTGTCGGTAAGACAACTACGATCGGTAAGCTGGCTAAACAATTCCAAAGTGAAGGCAAGAAAGTGATGTTGGCGGCGGGTGATACCTTCCGTGCGGCAGCGGTTGAACAACTTCAGGTTTGGGGTCAACGTAATAACGTTCCTGTGATCGCTCAGCACACAGGTGCCGATAGCGCGTCTGTTATCTACGATGCCATTGAAGCGGCGAAAGCGCGTGGTGTTGATGTTGTGATTGCTGATACTGCAGGTCGTTTGCAGAACAAGAGCAACTTGATGGAAGAGCTGCGTAAGATTGTTCGTGTAATGAAGAAGATTGATGACTCTGCACCGCACGAAATCATGTTAACGCTAGATGCAGGTACCGGTCAGAATGCTATCAGCCAAGCGAAGCTGTTCAGTGACGTGGCACCAGTAACGGGTATTACGCTCACTAAGCTAGATGGTACGGCGAAAGGCGGCGTGATTTTCTCAATTGCTGATCAGTTCCAGATTCCAATCCGCTACATTGGTGTGGGTGAAGGCATTGATGACCTGCGTCCATTTGAGTCTAAAGACTTTATTGAAGCACTATTTAGCCGCGAAGAGTAACGCGAGTAGCAAAGTGGTTTATCCTTAACCTGCTACCGTTTTAAATTTGATATGAGTGATCGTAAGAGGAATTTTCGGTGATCAAATTTCAGCAAGTGAGCAAAGCCTACCGAGGCGGACGACAAGCGCTCCAAAAAGTGGACTTTCACCTTAAACGTGGAGAGATGGCTTTTTTGGGTGGGCACTCTGGAGCTGGTAAAAGTACCTTGCTGAAGTTGATCTGCGCCATCGAGCGTCCAACTGACGGACGTGTTTGGTTTAACGATCACGATATCACTCGTATTCCAGCTAAAGACATTCCCTTCTTACGTCGTAACATCGGGATTGTCTTTCAAGACCATCGCCTACTGATGGATCGCTCTATCTTTGATAACGTCGCACTGCCTATGCGTATTGAATCTATTTCTGAAAATGAAATAAAACGCCGAGTCAGTGCTGCGTTGGATAAAACCGGCTTACTAGACAAAGCCCGTTGTTTGCCAAGCCAGCTTTCTGGTGGTGAGCAGCAACGCGTGGGTATCGCTCGCGCTGTGGTTAACCGTCCAACTCTGCTTTTAGCGGATGAGCCGACCGGTAACCTCGACCCTGAATTATCTAACCGTGTATTACGTTTGTTTGAAGAGTTCAACCGCGCGGGTGTTACGATCATCCTAGCGACGCACGATATCGGGTTAGTGAACACTCGCCCTCAGTACCGTCATCTTGAATTAAACCAAGGCTTTTTGAGTGAGGTTGAAGACTATGGCCGCGAATAAGCGCATCAAGAAACCTCAATCCAATCGAGCAGCAAACCGGGCTTCAAGCGACGGCTTCTTTGTTGTTCATTGGAAACAAGCTAAGTCATCGTTCTCGCAAATGTGGCAACGTCCGTTGGGCAACTTGTTGACCCTTGCGGTGATCTCAATGGCTTTGGCGATGCCAGCTTGTTTGTACCTACTGGGCAAGAACGTTGGTGAAGTGGCTCAAGATGTCACCAGCCCGTCACAAATAAGTGCTTATGTAGAGGATGGTATTCCTGAGCCGAGAGTAATGGTGCTTAAGGATGAAATTGAAAGTTGGGATCAAGTCGAGCTGGTGGAATACATTTCACCGCAACAAGGGCTTGCGGATCTAAGCCAGTATTCTGGTTTTGAAGATGCCCTGACTATCCTAGATGATTATTCATTGCCAGGTGTGTTGGTGATTACGCCAAGCGTGCACAGTGATGTCTTAATCAAAGAATTAGCAAGCAACGTTAAAAAGCAAGAGCTAGTGACCGATGTTCGTTTAGACGAAGATTGGTTAGCTCGATTAGATGCGATCAAAGCATTAGCAGCGGTCATCGTTATTACCTTAACGGTATTGATGTTGGGCGCGGTATTTTTGATTATTGGCAATACATTACGCTTTAATGTGTTGGCGCATAAAGATGAGATTCAAACCATGAAGCTGATTGGTGCTACCGACAGCTACATTCTTCGACCATACCTTTATGCTGGGATGTGGTTTGGCGTTTTAGGTTCGATTAGTGCTTGGGTAATGACGGCATTGATTACCGTATTGCTCAATAGTGCAGTGGATGATTTGGCTCAGCTTTATGATAGCCATTTCCGCTTAATTGGCCTGAGTTGGGATGAGTCTTTATTACTTTTGATCGTCGGAACCCTGCTTGGTAGTGTGGCTGCGAAGCTTTCTGCACAGCGTCACCTAAAAGAAATTGAACCAGTTTAGGTGAATAGAGTCATATTTATACGAAAAATAGGCAGTTCTTAACCAGTTTTTGCCTTGTATAGAAGAATTGATTATGCATAATTACTTCCCCCTCCTTGAAACCTGTTCATTTTAGGTTCAAGATTGTCGGGTTTTAATAGATGTATTACTCCAGATCAGAGATTGATGAGGAACCGAATGGCAAACCAAGCGTATCAAATGGCTTTAGTCACACAAGATAGTTTAGATAGCTATATCCGCTCAGCGAACAGCTACCCTATGCTGACTCCTGAAGAGGAACGTGGACTTGCAGAGCGATTACATTACAAAGGTGAGATCGACGCTGCGAAAGGCTTGATCCTTTCCCACCTAAGATTCGTGGTACACGTTGCAAGAGGCTACTCTGGCTACGGGCTACCAATGGCTGATCTCGTCCAAGAAGGTAACATCGGCTTGATGAAGGCTGTTAAGCGCTTCAATCCAGAAGTTGGTGTTCGTCTAGTCTCTTTTGCTGTTCACTGGATCAAAGCTGAGATTCATGAGTACGTTTTGCGTAACTGGCGTATCGTTAAGATCGCAACAACGAAAGCACAACGTAAATTGTTCTTTAACCTTCGTAAGTCTAAAAAGCGTTTAGGTTGGTTCAATAACGGCGAAGTTGAGACGGTTGCACGTGAGTTGGGCGTTGAGCCTTCAGAAGTTCGTGAAATGGAATCTCGCTTAGCGGCACAAGACGCTACGTTTGAAGCCCCGATGGATGACGATGACGGTGGTTCTGCTTACACGGCTCCAGTTTACTACCTAGAAGACAAAGCATCAGACGTTGCTGAAACGGTTGAAGCGGCTAACTGGGAATCTCATACCAATAATCGCTTAGGACTCGCATTGAAGAGCTTAGACGAACGCAGCCAGCACATTGTGCGCTCACGTTGGTTAGATGATAATAAGTCGACACTGCAAGACTTAGCGGATACCTACAGCATTTCTGCAGAGCGTGTTCGCCAGTTAGAAAAGAATGCGATGAAGAAATTGAAACAAGCCGTTGGCGATTTCTAATAGCATCTAGCATCTAGCATCTAGCATCTAGCTTCTACTTTCTAGTAGAGCTAACAAATAGCTGAATTTTGAAAAGGCCGAGATCGAGAGATCTCGGCCTTTTTGTTTTGGATCGATTTCTCAATTTTTGCGATCGAAATTTGCAAAGTGATTTTGTGGATAACTCTGTGAGAAGTTTATTCGTCAGCTGTCTAAAAGCAGGGTGTAGTAAGGCTTTGAAGGGGTTTTTCGAGTGGGGATATGTTTCAGTTAACCCACAGCTAGATCAGGATCATTACTACATGTTGTGGATCTATTTTAAAAAAAGCACTTTATTCACGCAATTCACAGGTTTATCCACAAATGGTGTAAAAGTGATCGCTGGTGGATAACCTTATTAAGTGGATGTGATTGTTAGCCTTGGGATAGGTTACAATGGCAGCAAAGTAAATCAGTATAAAAGAGAAAGTCATGGACCAGTTTAAACATATCGATGTTAAAGGTGCTCAAGCCCTTATTGAACAAGGCGCAGCTCGACTTGTCGATATACGTGACCCGCAGTCTTTTGCGGTAGCTCACTCAAAAACCGCTTACCATCTTACTAACGATACGATGGTGTCGTTCATGGATGAGGTTGAGTTCGAACAGCCAATCTTAGTGATGTGTTATCACGGTATTAGTAGCCAAGGTGCGGCACAATATTTAGTGAACCAAGGCTTTGAAGAGGTATATAGTGTTGATGGTGGATTTGAAGCTTGGCATCGTGCTGAACTTCCAGTGATCGCGGGTTAATAGCCTTTATCACTTGAACCGCTTCAAGCATCTCTCATAGCATGAATAGGAAGTAACAATGATTAGATTGATGGTGTTAGACAATCCACGTCTTGCTCAAGCGTTTATTGATTATATGGCCTCTCGTCAGATCCCTATTCAGATGTCACCTGAGGGAGAAGGGCGTTTTGCTCTTTGGCTTCTTGATGGTCAATATCAGGTTGAAACCGAGGCCGAGCTCAATCGTTTCCTGTCGGAGCCCAATCATAAGCGCTATCAAGCAGCATCTTGGGACATGGCAGAGACCAGAAAGAGCAACTTCCATTATCACACGCCAAGTTTTATGGGCATGATAAAAGCCAAAGCGGGCCCCGTGACACTCAGCCTGATGTTGGTGTGTGTGGTGATTTTTGCACTGCAGCAAGTCGGTTTTGGTCAAGCTATTTTCAACGCCCTACATTTCCCTGCGGTTGACGGACAACAATGGCAATTGTGGCGTTGGTTAAGCCATGCTGTTCTGCACTTCTCTGTTATGCATATCGCATTTAATATTTTGTGGTGGTGGCAGTTAGGTGGGGATATTGAGAAAAAACTAGGTAGCCTCAAGCTACTTCAGGTCTTTGCTGTCTCTTCTGCGCTTTCAGGTGCTGGGCAGTACTGGGTTGAAGGGGCGAATTTCGGTGGTTTGTCTGGTGTTGTGTATGCCTTGGTTGGCTATCTATGGGTGGTGGGTGCAAAAGCCCCTCAGCTTGGTTTAGGTATTCCAAGACAGATCGTCGGCTTTATGTTGGTGTGGCTAGTGCTTGGGTACATGCAACCGTTCATGGCCATTGCAAACACAGCTCATTTGGCTGGCCTAGCCGCTGGTGTCATTATTGGTTGGATTGATGCTATGAAAGCACCGAGTTCAGCACGAAGTGAGTAGATGCTTTTTGGCAGTAGCTAAATAATAGAGACAAAAAAAAGCGGCCAGATGAGCCGCTTTTTTATTTGGATTCGTTTTTACATCATTATTACTGATAAAGGTATTTGGTAAACAGTAGGTCAGCAATGAGGGTTTTGCCTGTTTCAGGAAGCAATACCTTGTTGAGATGTTCAACTAAGGTTTTTCTTAAATCTTCACGACCAGATAGAGACTTAATGGTTTCTTCGTTTTGTTTACCGAGCAATTCAATCACCGCATCACGAATCAGTGGTTGGTGGTGCTCAATGGCTGCCAAGTCGTTACTATTCGCAACCATTATATCGAGGCGAACCTGAATGTAGCCCAGTTTTTTACCTTTAGTGTAAAAATTGGTGGTCAGGTCAGGCTCTAGCGTGAAGTAGGCTAGTTTGGGTGCCGATTCCTCTTCAGCGAAACTTGATGCTGAAAAGAGTAGGGTAATCGCAAGAAATATTTGGGCTACATAACGTTTGTGCATATTTGTGACTTTTCTTTAGTTTATTCGCGATATTCGAAACGCATTAGTCTTGTTACAATGAGCGGTCTAAATCTAAATACGTTTACAATTCGAAGAACGCTTTAATTTTGTTCGAAAGTTGAAGCTTTATTGTACGTGTAAAGTCACCTATTGAATACTAGTATGAATCAGCCAATATCGCTGTATCTTAATTCGTTAATGAATGTAGATTGGCAAAGTACAGAAACATTTGATTTTCCTAATAAAATCACCAGAGAGTGGCTTTTGGAGCAAGGTTCTCTTTCCCGCAAGTTGGGCAAGAGCTGTCAGCACCTGTCTGTTGAGTTACTTCATAATCAAGTTGTAGAACGCTCAATGCTACAACAGGACGAGGAACTTCTTTTATCATCGTTTGATTGCTTACTGCGTAAAGTGATTTTGAAGGGTGATGATGAGCCGTGGGTGTTAGGGCGAACCTTGATTCCTCGAGTCACATTAGAAGATCATCAGCACTCTGACCTTTCTCAACAAGGTAATGTCCCACTTGGTTTAACCGTGTTCAGCGCTGAGAACGTGGAGCGAGATGCGCTGCAAGTCGGTTGGGTTATCGCAGGCGATGAGCGACTGCTCGCGCGTCGTTCTCGATTATGGATGAACCATAAACCGATGCTTGTGGCAGAACTGTTTTTGCCAACATCACCCATTTACTCTAAGGAGAGTTTGTAAATGTTTGCCACCAAAGCGAAGGCGTATTGGCAATTAACGCGAATGAATCGCCCGATTGGTACCCTGTTACTCCTTTGGCCGACCTTATGGTCGCTGATTATCGCCGCGAAAGGCATGCCTGATTTTGATGTCTTGGTTGTTTTCGTACTCGGCGTGGTATTGATGCGTTCAGCTGGCTGTGTGATCAATGATTTTGCTGACCGTAAAGTGGATGGTCATGTAAAACGCACCAAGCAGCGTCCATTACCTTCCGGTTTGGTTTCCAGTAAGGAAGCTATTCTGCTCTTTTTAGTGCTAGCCATGGTTTCATTCTTACTGGTGCTAACCATGAATCCGCTGACGATTAAGCTTTCTGTTATCGGTGTTGGCTTAGCCTTCATTTATCCTTTTATGAAGCGTTTTACGCACCTTCCACAGTTGTTCCTCGGCTTAGCGTTTAGTTGGGCAATCCCAATGGCTTGGGCGGCGCAAACTAATGAGCTACCTAGTGTGGTCTGGTTTATTTTCATTATCAATGCGTTGTGGACGATTGCCTACGACACACAATATGCAATGGTTGACCGAGATGACGATTTAAAAATTGGCATCAAATCGACGGCTATTCTATTTGGTCGTTTCGACAAGCTTATCGTTGGCTTCTTACAGCTAGTGACACTGGCGATGTTAATAGCGTTAGGCATGCATTACCAATTAGGAGATACCTTTTATTGGGCACTGCTGGTTGCGGGGGGCTTGTTTGTGTATCAACAACATCTGATGCGCCACCGTGATCGAGACTTATGTTTCCAAGCTTTCCTAAACAACAATTATGTTGGAATGGCAGTGACAGCAGGCTTATTCATTACCTTCTGGTAAGCATGAGTTTTTTGCTAAACGAACGCTCAATAAAAAGGCACCCAATGGGTGCCTTTTTTGATCGTGTTCAGTCTAGTGATTAAAGCAATTGCTAACCAAGCGATTACTCTGCTTGGTGGATACTCTCTTGAATCGTCAGACGGACCTCTGGGTAAAGCATTGAGTAAAGAAGCTTAGCGAATTGCTGAGTCTTTTCTAAATCGCAGTTACCATCGTTATCCAGATATTGCTGCTGTTTCAAAGTTGCGAACATCGACGCAAACACACCTTTATCGAAGAACTCTGGTGCATTAATGCCTTGTAGACGTCCCAGTCGTTGTGCGATGTCTTGGCTCTTCTGCTCAAGATCAGATTTATCCAGATCAGGGTTTTCTGCCAATAGGTTCAAAGCAATAGAGTAGCGCTGTAGCGTTTCTGAAATCGTACGGCCTAACAGCATCAGTGCTTGGCTGTTTGACTGGTTGATGGTGACTTGGTTGTCCGACACCACAAGCATACCTTGGCCAACAAGCTCTTCAATGATGTTCGCCACCACGCTTTCAAGCTGATCTTCGTCGTAGCTTAAGAACAACTCTTTCTTCAAGAACGGGTAGATAGCAGCAACGTTCTCTTGAATTGCGTCAATGGTTAGGCCGTGCTGACGAATGGTCATCTGAGCAATTAACGATGGTAGAGCAAACAAATGAATGATGTTATTACGGTAGTAGGTCATCAGAATTGACTGGTGACGGTCTAGCGAAATGATGTCGCCCATTGAGTCTGATTCAATTAGGAACTTGTTCAGCGATTCAGCGTGTTTTACCAGATCTTCAGCACTGTCTTTTGGTACCGTAAATGTATCAGAGTAAGGTACGTTCTTAAGCAGAGACAGGTAACAGTTGATCTGAGAAACCAAAGAATCACGAGACAATGCACGCTGTCTTGAAGCCAGTAACGCCGTTGCACAAAGTGTTAGTGCGTTGGTCGCTGCCGCATCGTTAATGTGTGTCATCATTTTGGTTGCCAGGTCATTGACCACTGGATTCATCCATTGTGGCTTGCTGGTTCCCATTGGATCGATATCTTTAGTCCACTCTGGAGCGTGCTCGTTCAGATATTGGTTAAGCTGAATCGGCTCACCAAAGTTCACGTAGCCTTTACCAAAATTGCGCAGTTTACGGAGCGTACGAATCACTAGGCTCGCATTTTCTTTTTCTTTGCGCTTACCACGAAGCTCTTTTGCGTAGGTCGCCACTTCCATTACGTGCTCGTAGCCGATGTACACAGGTACTAACGTTACTGGACGGTTCATGCCGCGCAGCATAGCCTGAATAGTCATCGCCAACATGCCGGTTTTAGCTTGTAGCAGGCGACCTGTGCGAGAGCGACCACCTTCACTGAAATACTCGACTGAGTAACCTTTGGCGAACAATTCCGCCAGATATTCACGGAAAATAGTCGAGTACAGCTTGTTGCCTTTGAAGCTACGACGAATAAAGAACGCACCACCATGACGGAAAATAGGACCGGCAGGGAAGAAGTTCAGATTGATACCCGCAGCGATATGCGGCGGCACCATGCCCTCGTGGTAAAGCACGTAAGAAAGCAGTAAGTAATCCATGTGACTACGATGACAAGGCACATAAACAATCTCGTGACCATCTTGAGCCAGCTTACGAACTGTTGAAGCGTTGCTGATATGCAGGCCTTGATACAACTTATTCCACAACCAACCAAGAATCTTCTCACCGCGTTTGATTAGCGAGTAAGAGAAGTTCGCAGCAATCTCGTCCATGATGTCTTGAGCTTCTTTGCTCGCTTTCTCGATCGAGATGTTTTTTGCTTGTGCTTCATCTTCAATCGCTTTCTTGATCGCTTCAGATTTTAGTAGGCGGTCAAACAGAGCTTGGCGACTGGGCAGGTTAGGACCTGATGCTGCAAGTTTTTGGCGAGAAAAGTGAATACGTGCCACGCGCGCCAGTTTGTGTGCGATGGTGTTGTCGGTGCCGTGTGAGTTAGCCATGTAACGTAGAGAAACCACAGGACTAAAGCGAACCAAGCAGTCACGACCTGCCAGTAATACCGCTTTTGATTTCTCTAAGCCGTTCATTGCTTGTAGGTAAGGTTTCTGGTTATTCTCTTTACCTGGTTTACGACCCCACAATACAGTGGCAGGGATAACTTGAACGTCGAGATCAGAGTCTTCAGCATGCAGTGAAAGCAGCTCAGAGAAGACTTCAATTGATGAGCTTGGTACATAATCATCGTCTTGCAGTAGAGTTTTGCGAGAAGAGATAAAAACGTAGCGTTGCAGTGATTTGCCATTGATTTCAAGCTTGCTCAACGGATCAGGTAACCCTAATTCAAGTGCATGTTTTTGCAATGTAAGAATGTCTACACTTGAGCGAAACGGTAAGGCGTATACAATCGGTTTGCTCAAATCAATGTTCAAATCCTCAACAGGGTTTGAAGGAATTGATGTGCCCTTTACCAATACGGATAAAGGTAGCTTCATTAATGAACGTGAAAAAGATTGTCCAGAAGACATATAGGTTCACTGCCTCAATAGTTATTTCAATGTGCTCAAGCGTATCTCTATTTCTATGATGAAAAGGATAAATCCTGTGAGTGAAATAGGGATAAGCCTAGGCGTAAATTTAATCGATGCAAGAATACCAGAAACTGGTCTAACCTTTTAATGGAAATAGTCATATTGCCGTTAAGTTTGTGGAAAATCATTCATCGACTGATTGAGTATAGGGTTAAAAATGACCAAAAAATCAAACACCGGATTCAAACGTATCGTGAAAGCGGCGGGCTTTTCATGGCAAGGCATCACGAGCTCGTTTAAAAACGAGGCGGCATTTCGACAAGAAGTATTCATGGCCGCAGTGCTTATTCCGTTGGCGTTTTACTTAGATGTAAGCCAAGTTGAGAGAATCTTGATGATTTCAGCAGTCGTGTTGGTGATGGTTGTCGAGTTGGTCAATACCGCGATTGAAGCGGTCGTTGACCGAATCGGTAGTGAACATCATGAGCTTTCTGGGATGGCGAAAGATGTTGGCTCAGCTGCAGTTTTTATCTGTTTAGTATTAGCGGGTTACGTGTGGCTAGAGATCTTGTTTTTGTAATTCGCTAAAAATGAACTAAAAACAACCAATTGCTTTGCTTTTGTTCAGTTACTGGATATACTCACAGTCAACTGTATAAAAAGACAGGTGAATCATGAAGCCGTTAACGCCCCGCCAGCAACAAGTTTTTGACCTTATCAAAAGTAAGATCGAAGATTTCGGTATGCCACCGACACGTGCAGAAATCGCGCGCGAACTTGGCTTCCGTTCTGCTAATGCTGCAGAAGAACATTTAAAAGCTCTTGCTCGTAAAGAAGCGATTGAGATTATCCCGGGTGCGTCTCGTGGTATTCGTATTTTGCTTGAAGATGCAGCGAATGAAGAGCAAGGTTTACCACTAATCGGTCAGGTTGCCGCTGGTGAGCCTATTTTGGCTCAAGAGCATGTAGAAATGCATTATCAAGTTGATCCAGGCATGTTTAAACCACAAGCTGACTTCTTACTTCGTGTAAATGGCGAAAGTATGAAAGACATCGGTATTATGGACGGTGATCTATTAGCTGTTCATAAAACACAAGATGTCCGCGATGGTCAGGTTGTCGTGGCTCGTGTCGATGATGATGTAACGGTAAAACGCCTAGAACGTAAAGGTTCAACGGTGCTGTTACACGCTGAAAATGAAGAGTTTTCTCCAATCCATGTCGATCTAGAATCTCAACACTTGTCTATTGAAGGGCTGGCTGTTGGTATTATCCGCAACACTGACTGGATGTAATCAGTACAAACAGCTTATTGATATTTATTCTCAATAACTTGTTATTATAATTGATATTCATTATCATCTTCTTTGTCGAGATACAAGGAAGATGATGATGCCAAATCCAACCAAACCTCAAATAAAGCCGCTTATTCCTAAGCCGCGCTCTTCTGTTCAAAAGGCTCCTTTTGATCAAGGGTCTGCACATCAGGAATTCCAAGTTCCGACGGATCTCGTTCAACATCTTTGGTTTCGCAGCCGCGAAAGCCTTGCCGATGACGGCCTAGTCTATGACCCTATCGCAGCTCAAGCCTGCAAGCGCTGCCAATTAGCACCAGAATGTCTTACTGGTGAACTCGACCAACAACAACTTCTCTACGCAACATTGACTCAGCTTTGTGACTCTCAAGTTCAACAATTTCTATCTCATAACCCAGATGCTTGGATTATCAATGTTGGGGCAGGCCTCGATACTCGTTTCTACCGTTTAGATAATGGCCGCTGTCATTGGGTTGAATTGGATGTAACTGAAAATCTAGTTTGGCGCCAACGCCTGTTCCACAAGAATGAACGCTACCGTTTGGAGTGTGGTTCGGTTGACGATCTGACTTGGTTGGATGAGCTCAACATCCCAGAACAAGCCTCAGTGATGGTGGTGTGCGAACATGCTTTGCTTGATTGCAATGAACAACAAACCGCATATTTTATTCAGTCATTGAGTCGTTACTTTACTCATGCACACGCGTGTTTAGTGTTAGCTGGAGACAAAAGCTCTAGTGCTCTTGGGCAAAAGCTTGGTTCAGGAAAATATGCACATGGCTTATCTTCTCCAGTAGACAGTGTTCTTAATTGGCTGCCATGGGTGCAATGGGTAAAAGCGTTTTCTCCACTTGATCAACAATGCAATCGTTGGAAATTGTGGCAGCGATTACTGTGTAAGATCTCTCAGGTCAAAAAGCGCTTAACGCCACAGTTAGTGCTTGTTAAGTGGTAGTGCTAGCGACTTTGTTTGCAGGTAGCGGAATAGACGTATCAAGATAAGTAAAACCCCACAACATAGTGAAAGCCCACCCACTAGGTTAAACTATCGCCTCTAATCAAAGAGGTGATCGTGAAGCTATTTAATCCCCAAACTATTTTTCAAACGCTATCCAATCAGGCGATGCACAAAAAAGTGCTATTGCTCGCGATCCCGATGGTTCTCTCTAATATTACGGTTCCACTGCTGGGCTTAGTCGATGCTGCGGTTATTGGTCACCTAGAGCATTCTTGGTATTTAGGTGGTGTGGCCTTAGGCGGCACCATGATCAGTGTGACCTTCTGGTTGCTTGGCTTCCTGCGTATGTCGACGACTGGATTGGCCGCGCAGTCTTATGGTGCGAATGATGGTAAGCAGCTTGGTTTAGTCTTTGTGCAAGGCGTGACTATGGCCTTAGGGTTTGCTGGTGTCTTTTTGCTTTTACACAGCTTTGTTGCGGATGCGGTTTTCTCATTGAGCAGTGCCAGCGAGCAAGTCAAACATTATGGCCTGCAGTACTTCTCTATCCGTGCCTGGAGTGCGCCTGCTGCCCTAACTAACTTTGTAATTTTAGGTTGGTTGCTCGGAACCCAAAATGCTAAAGCGCCAATGTGGATGGTGATTATCACTAATATCACCAACATTGTTTTAGATATCGTATTTGTGATTGGCCTCGGCTGGCAAGTTGAAGGTGCGGCATTGGCATCGGTGATAGCGGACTATGCGGGTCTAACGTTTGGCTTAATTTGTGTTTATCGAATCTGGATGAAGAGGCAACTGCCATCTCCATGGGAGCTGCTTAAGAAAACCAGCCAAGGTTTGAGTCGTTTCGTAAAACTGAATCGCGATATCTTTCTGCGCTCGCTTTGTCTGCAAGCGACTTTCACTTTTATGACCTTCCAAGGTGCAAGTTTTGGTGATGATGTGGTGGCGGCTAATGCGGTATTGATGAGCTTCTTGATGATCATCTCTTATGGGATGGATGGTTTTGCTTATGCAATGGAAGCTATGGTCGGAAAGGCGATTGGCGCGAAAGATAAAGAAGAATTAAATCAGTCTTTGATTGGCACTTTCTTCTGGAGCTTCAATATTTGTTTGGTACTGACCATAGCGTTCGCGATTGCTGGGTCTAGTTTGATTAATATGATTACTACCATTCCAGAGGTTAAGAGTCAGGCTGAGGTGTATCTGCCATGGCTGATTGCGATGCCGCTCATTTCTATGTGGTGCTTCTTGCTAGACGGGATTTTCGTGGGCGCTACCAAAGGCAAAGATATGCGTAACAGTATGTTTGTGGCCACCTGCAGTTTCTTTGCGATTTTCTACTTAGCATCAGGTTTAGAGAACCATGCGCTGTGGCTAGCAATGTTGAGCTTTATGGCAATGCGCGGCATTGGTCTTGGTGTTCTATTTATCTCTCAGTGGAAGAAAGGGGAGTTTCTCGCTTAGCTTAGATAGATTAGTTCAGGGAGCGAAAAAGAGAAGCTGTGCAGGTAAAGTGGCATTTGGAACATCATGATCTAATTGCTAGCATGACTATATAATTCAGTAGTTTAAATGAAAACAGCAAGCTCATAGCTTGCTGTTTATGTATTTGGCCTACAGGTGGTCAAATAGTCCTATTGGTTCTTTGTTTAGAACAAACGGTTAAGTCCGTTCAGCGCTGCGACGCGATACGCTTCGGCCATTGTTGGATAGTTGAAGGTAGTATTCACAAAGTACTCGATGGTATTGGCTTCGCCTTTCTGTTCCATGATCGCCTGACCGATGTGGATGATCTCAGCAGCACGCTCACCAAACACGTGGATACCTAAAATCTCTTTAGTTTCACGATGGAAAAGTATCTTCAAGCTACCAATATCTTTACCTGCGATTTGAGCACGAGCTAAGTGCTTGAATGAAGATCGTCCCACTTCATAAGGTACTTTAGCCGCAGTAAGCTCTTGTTCTGTTTTACCGACAGAGCTGATCTCAGGAATGGTATAGATACCTGTTGGGATGTCTTCGATAAGGTGTCGTTCTGCTTCACCTTTCACCACGGCTTGGGCTACGAATCGACCTTGGTCATAAGCAGCACTTGCTAGGCTAGGATAACCAATCACATCACCAACAGCGTAAACATGTTCAACACTGGTTTGGTAGTTGCTGTTGACTGATACTTGTCCTCGAGAGTCCGCTTCTAAGCCAACGGCACCAAGATTCAGCTTGTCAGTATTACCCGTTCGGCCATTGGCATACAGTAGACAGTCGGCACGCATTTTCTTACCAGACTCTAAGTGAATGATTACACCGTCGTCAGTACCTTCAATTTTCTCAAAGGTTTCATCGTTACGAATAACAACGCCGCTGTTCCAGAAGTGATAAGACAGAGCATCCGAGGTTTCATTGTCTAAGAATGACAACAGGCGATCGCGAGTATTAATAAGATCGGTTTTAACGCCTAAACCACGGAAAATTGAAGCGTATTCACAACCAATAACGCCAGCACCATAGATGATGATGTGTTGAGGGTCGTGTTTAAGAGAAAGGATCGAGTCGCTGTCGTAGATACGTTCATGCAGAAAGTCGACGTTGTCTGGCTGATAAGGGCGAGAACCTGTTGCGATAACAAATTTGTCTGCACTGTAATGTTCTTCAGTACCATCGCTCTGCATGACAGAGACAGTGTTAGTATCGATAAAACGCGCAGTACCAAACACCAATGTGCACTGGTTACGGTCGTAGAAGCCTTGACGCAATCGAGTCTGTTTGTCGATGACTGATTTAGCATGACCCAGAATGTTGGAGAAGGTTGAGTGAATGCTTTTATTGTTCTGACAAAACAGCGGGTTGCTATTGAATTCAATGATGCGGCTTACTGCATGACGCAGTGCTTTTGAAGGAATCGTTCCCCAGTGGGTGCAACCACCACCAACGCTGCTCTCTTTTTCAATGATTGCAACGTTCAACCCGGCTTTGGTTAATCCCATCGCTGCCCCTTCTCCTCCGGGGCCACTACCAATTACGATTACATCAAAGTGGTTGGAGTGCGGCATAGATATCTTCCTTGTTATATTTGATTAACATTGCTTTAGCGAGATTTTAACTGATTCTGTTCTTGGGTACATGAAAAGGGCATCAGAGAGTCGGTGGGATCACGCAGTGTTATCGAAAAAATAATATTTGGTATGTTGTATGTCTCCAAATGACAGTGTGGATATTGAAATTTTTTCTTCGAACGTATTTACTTCGGTACGTGAACAAAGAGGTGTGTTTAGTGTCTTATATAACCAGAGTGCCTTATATAAATATGTGATTCGCGTTATATTGAACAGAGTATTAGGCATGCCTGTTTTGGCTGTAAAAGAAGAGTTTGATAAAGTATGAAACCAATGGGCATTCGCGCGCAGCAAAAAGAAAAAACTCGTCGTAGCTTAATCGACGCAGCATTTAGCCAGCTCAGTGCCGATCGTAGCTTTTCCAACCTAAGCTTGAGAGAAGTTGCTCGTGAGGCTGGAATAGCGCCGACTTCCTTTTATCGTCATTTCAAAGACATGGATGAGCTTGGCTTAACCATGGTTGATGAAGGTGGCTTACTGTTGCGTCAGCTAATGCGTCAAGCTAGGCAACGCATAGTAAAAGAAGGCAGTGTGATTCGTACCTCGGTTGAAACCTTTATGGAATTCATTGAAAGCAGCCCAAACGTATTCAGACTGTTATTGCGAGAGCGCTCAGGAACCTCTTTTGAGTTTCGTGCTGCGGTAGCTCGTGAGATACAGCACTTCTCTGCTGAGTTAACCGAATATTTGATAACGACTGGCATGACACGAGATGAAGCTTTTACTCAAGCTGAAGCCTCCGTCATTTTGGTCTTCAACTCAGGGGCAGAAGCATTAGATTTAGATCGACGTCAGCGAGATGAATTGGCTGATCGCTTGATCATGCAATTGCGAATGATGGCCAAAGGTGCTTTTTGGTATCGTAAAGAACGTGAACGTAACCGATTAAAAGGCGGGATTGAATAATGTCGAATGAAAATAATACTGTAAACCGTGGTTCTGAAAGAAAGACACTCGTACTTGCTGTTGTTGCAGGTGTGTGTGGTGATGCACTGTTATCTTGGGTAACAATGAGCGAAGTGGGCTTCTCTATTTTCCCATTGATTGCTTTAGTTTTGGCTGTACAAGCGCTTTACCAAGAATACCTAACGAATCCAGTATCTGAAGATATTCCATTAGTGGGTTTAGCTTGTTTCTTTGTAGGTGCATTTGGCCATTCGGCTTTTGTGAAAGCACAACACCCTGATGCAGGATCAAACTTCTTTGCGATTATTGTCGCGATGCTGCTACTCGCTTGGGTAGGTAAGAAGCTAGGCTTTATCGGTAAAACCGCTTAAACCAACGTCAACGTATAAATAAAAAAACGAGCCAATTGGCTCGTTTTTTTGTATCTGCTGTTTAGCTTCGACTTCGACCTAGATAGCGAGACTTACGCTTTACGCTCTAGGAATACACCGGCTTCCATGTGGTGCGTATAAGGGAACTGATCAAATAGAGCAAAACGAGTGATGTCGTGTGTTTCGCTTAGAATGTCTAGGTTCTCTTTCAATGTCTCAGGGTTACAAGAGATGTACATGATGCGCTCGTAGCCTTGAACCATCTTACAAGTATCAACGTCCATACCTGAACGCGGTGGATCAACAAAGATAGTGTTGCAGTTGTAGCTCTTCAGATCGATGTTTGCTTGTTGTAGGCGGCGGAATTCACGCTTACCTTCCATTGCTACGGTAAAATCTTCCGCAGACATACGGATAATCTGAACATTATCAATCTTGTTCGCCGCAATGTTGTATTGAGCAGACTCAACAGATGGCTTCGCTAGCTCAGTTGCAAGTACACGCTCAAAGTTTTGTGCCAGAGCTAATGAGAAGTTACCGTTGCCACAGTAAAGCTCTAATAAGTCACCTTTGCTGTCTTGAGTGCAGTCGACAGCCCATTCCAGCATTTTCTCTGCTACTTTGCCGTTTGGTTGAGTAAAGCTGTTCTCTACTTGCTGGTATATATAGCTATCACCATTCACATCTAGCTTTTCAATTACGTAGTCGCGATCAAGGACGATTTTCATCTTACGCGCACGACCAATCAGGTTTAGGTTAAAACCTTCATCATTCAATTGCTGCTTCAGTGCTTTAGCATCTTGAATCCATTGCTCACCCAATTGACGGTGGTAAAGCAGTGATACCAAAATCTCACCACTCAACGTAGAAAGAAAATCTACTTGGAATAGCTTATGGCGTAGAGAGTGGTTGTCTTTCATTGCATCTGTTAGTAGAGGCATTAAGTCGTTGATAAGACGACTAGCCGCTGGGAACTGGTCTACACGGTATTTTTCTTTGGTCTCTTGATTGAACATGACGTAATACATATCGTCACCTTCATGCCACACGCGAAATTCAGCACGCATGCGGTAGTGTTGTTCTGGAGATTCATACACTTCCAACTCAGGCACATCGTATTGTGAGAACATCTCAGTAAGACGCTCAGTCTTTTCTGCTAATTGTTCTTGGTAGCGTTGCGGGTTTACATCTAAATTCGCCATTGTTATGCCTTTTTGCTGTCGTGCTTTTAAATCAAGAGCGCAGATTTTATTCAATCACAGGCGCTTGTCCAGTGTTGAGAGCTATTCAATGTAAATCGAGCATGAAAACTATAGCTTATAACTATCTTAGACTAGACAAATGATTCATAGGTTAATACTATCTCCCGCAAGCTGGTGCCATTTGGATGTATAGATGGCTGAAGAGGGAATCTGGTGTAAATCCAGAACTGACGCGCAGCGGTAAGAGAGAACAAGTATTCAAAGACACTGCAAATAGCTTTTTGTGGGAAGTCGAATATGAGGTAAACCATAAGGTTGTGCTCTTGAGTCCGAATACCTGCCAGCGGCTAAGCCATACAATGTGGCTTGGTAGGACTTTACGCGATTTAGGATCACAACATGAACAAATCCCTTTTAGCGGTTGCTGTAGCATCGCTACTTTCACCTATCTCCAATTTACACGCACAAGAAGTATCTACTGACGAAACCATGGTGGTTACGGCTAACCGTTTTGAGCAGCCTTTAAGTGATGTTATTGCATCAACAACGGTTGTTTCTAAACAAGAAATCGAAGAAACCCAAGCTAAATCTCTAGTGGATGTATTGAAACGAGTACCTGGCGTTGAAGTTTCTCAAAGTGGCGGACGTGGACATAGCGCATCTGTTTTTATGCGCGGCTATAATAGTGATCAAGTATTGTTTCTAGTTGATGGTGTCCGTATTGACTCTGCTGCTGGCGGTATTAATTTTAATCATATCCCAGTAGGCATTATTGAGAGAGTTGAAGTGATTCGTGGTTCTGGCGGAGCTCTTTATGGTTCTGATGCTGTAGCGGGTGTAATTAATGTTATTACAGCCTCTGGTAGTTCAACTGAATCGACAATGATTTCCGTTGGAGCTGGTAGCGACGCTCAAAAGGAAGCTAATTTTTCAACGACCCGTGATTTGTCTAATGGCGGAACATTAAAGCTCGCTGGTGGTTTTGATGAGACTGAAGGTTACGATATCAAAGATCCTGCTACTGGACTTAATTATGGGTATGAAAGCCAAAATCTTTTTGCATCGTATTCTCAACCTATTAATGAGGCCTTTTCAGGTAGTGCTTCAGTTCGCTGGTTCGATAGTTTAACTGAGTACGATTCTGGTGGTAAGAACTATGGCTACTCTGAGAATCTGAGTGTTACAGCTGCTCTTGATTATAAAGGTGATAACTTAAGCTCGACTCTTAGGGCTAATCAACAAGCGATCGAGAACCTAGACTATTCTCAAGCTCAGGGTAAAGATAATGCTGGTACTAAAAAGAAAATAGACCTAACGAACTTACAGTTCTTAAATCAGTATTACATCAACGAGAACGTTTCTGTTGGTGCTGGCGCAGATTGGCGTAGAGAAAAGCTTGATGATGATGCTTTGTCATATGGATCTCCTGATGCTCTAGCTGGTGAGTCTCGCGATACGACGGGTGTTTACGCTTCTTCTGAACTTAGATTCGGTGATATTCAAATCGTTGGTAGTGTGCGTAACGATAAACACGATACATACGACAATCATACGACTTGGTCTTTAGGTACTCGCTATTACCTAACGGAGAAACACTCGTTAAGAGCTGCCGCAGGTACATCATTTAAAGCTCCGAGCTATTCTGATCTAACAACAAACTCAGACCTAAAGCCTGAAGAGGCCGAAAATCGCGAAATTGGATACACTGGTGAATTCGATTTATTCAAGCTGGATGTGACTGCATACGATAATGAAGTCGATAACTTAATTATTTGGTATGAAGGTAGCCCATTTTGGTATCCTCAAAACGTAGATGCAAAACTTAAAGGTTTAGAAATCACAGGTAATTTTGACACGTGGTTTATCCATCACACGGTTGTTGCTGAGTTTAAAGATCATAAAGACTCTGCGGGCAACAAATTAGCGAAGCGTGCTGATGAAAACTACAAGTGGTTGATGGATGCTTCATATGAAGATTTTGATGTGAACCTTACTTATACATACACGGGTGATAGAGCGGGTAATCCAAAAGAAACAACCGATCCAGATAATATTTTGCCATCAGTGAGCTTGTGGGATGTTTCTGTGGGGTATTGGATTTCCCCTGAGCTAGTTGTTCGTGGTCGAGTTGATAACTTAACTAACGAGAAATACCAAACAACGCTAGGATATAACGCTCCTGAACGCAGGTACTTTGCTAATCTAGCTTACCAATTCTAATTTACACCTAAACCGCCTCCGGGCGGTTTTTTCTTATTGGGTATATCAATGAAAAAGAAAGTCATCATAAGTTGGTCATCAGGGAAGGACTCGACATTAACGCTGGAGCGTCTACTTGAAAGCTCCGAATATGAAGTTGTAGCTCTCTATACGACGTATGTTGGAGATGAAGTTCCTTTCCAAGTGACTCCGATTGATGTGGTTGCTATGCAAGCTAAGTTAGTCGGGTTGCCATTAATCACGATTGAGCTTCCAGAAGTGTTCCCTAGTAATGAGATTTATCAAAGTACTATTGTCTCTGCACTTAAAGGTTCTGGCTTATCAATTGATGCGGTCGCGTTTGGAGACATGTTCTGTAATGGCATTGCAGATTATCGAAGAAGCTATATAGAACCAGCCGGTTGGGAGTGTGTGTTTCCCCTAATGGGAGAGAGCAGTCAGGCACTTGCGAGTGAAATAATAGACAGAGGAATCGAAACCTTTCTCGTCACTGTCGATAGCGATGCATTAGACATGAGCTATTGCGGGAAAAAATACACGCTTGAACTGATAGATAGTTTACCGAGTCATGTCGATCCATGTGGCGAAGATGGTGAGTTCCATACCTTAGTGATTTCAGCGCCATGCTTTAAAGGTAAGCTCAAGATAGAGCTAGAAAATGTAGAGCAAGGTGAGCGCTTTGTTCATCAACGTTATCAAGCTTGCATTATATAGAGTGAGGATTGGCGAAAACTAAGCGAAGGAGTATCATTGCAGCGAAACTTATTATAGGTAATCGTTGTGTCGGATAGTCTGCAAAAAAATATATTGGTCTTTGATTCTGGGGTGGGTGGTCTATCTGTATATAAAGAGATAAGCCAGTTACTACCGAATCATAACTATACTTATGTATTCGATAGCGAGGCTTATCCATACGGTGAACTCGATCAACAAGTTCTTGTCCGCAGAGTCCAAAGTATCGTCGCTAGCTTTGTGGCTAGCCACGCTATTGATATCGTAGTAATAGCCTGTAATACCGCAAGTACGATTGTGTTACCTACACTCCGTGCTAATAATCTAATCCCAATTGTTGGCGTTGTTCCGGCAATCAAGCCAGCATCCCTACTTGCCAATAAAGCTGTGGGTCTCATTGCTACTCCCGCAACGATTACTCGTGAATACACACACGAGCTCATCAAAAACTTCTCGAGTAATAAAAGAGTCGAGCTTTTAGGTTCTACTCGGCTGGTGGGTATGGCTGAAGATAAACTCAGAGGTGAGGCGATTAACCTTGAAGAGTTACAGCAAATCCTTCAACCGATGATCAATACAATTGATGTGGCCGTTTTAGGATGCACACATTTCCCGCTGATAAAATCTGAGATTCAACAAGTCTTAGGTAAGAGTGTTTTATTGGTTGATTCCGGTAAAGCGATTGCGAAGCGAGTTCAAGATTTATTGGATTTGGAAAGTGGTAATAAAGAAGGGGGAGTGCGCGAGGTTTTTTGTAGTGCACTTCCTAAGAAAGAAAGTGCACTAAATAGCATGTTAAAGCAGTTAGGATTTAGCTCAGTTCAGCTTCGTCCGTTTCTGGATGTTTAGGATCATTTGCAACTCGCACTTTTAAAGTTCGTTGCATGTAATCTTTATCGTTAAGTTCTGAAATAGCATGATTTACATCATTGCTAGCCATTACGACAAATCCAAAGCCTCTTCTTTTACCAGTACGTTTGTCTTTCATTAAGCGTACTGCAAATACTTCACCATGCTCTGAGAATAATTCACGTACGTGTGATTCATTCGCTTTGTATGGAAGGTTACCTACATAAAGTGTTTTTGTTGATGCCTTAGGTTCTGAATCTGATTTTGAGTCGGTGCTTGAAAAGTTAACAACAAAAGCGGAAGCCAAGACACCAAGGATAAAGGTAATTGCAGGCGGTATATCTACCTGAGAGAAAACAATGCCACCTAGAACAGCTAGTGCGACAATTAACAACATCGATTTTTTTGAGTTCATATCGGAATACTACATATTAATAAACGAAATAGACGCATCTACTCTTAACAAAATAGATACATGAATCTTACGTTCATGGTTTCCATTTTGCCAATGTATTGCTGTGATACGTCTCAAATGTTTAGTTTTTATTCGAAAAATGCGGATCTGGTGGCTTTTTAGGCGAACAAAACTTTTATTCAAAAAAGCCCTTGTGCTCTATGTCGATCTCTCTATAATGCCGCCTCACCGACACGGAGTGAGACGAAAGTCACACGGCGAAATCGGTAGAGAAAAAGGAGTTGAAAATAACCCTTGACTCTCTAAGTGGTGCAGGTATAGTACGCACCCCTAGCGACTGAGATGTGAATCACAAAACGCTAGCGCTCTTTAACAATTTAAACCTATCAATCTGTGTGGGCACTCGTTGATGAATATCAAAACGTCATTCTTAGGAATGGCAGTTACTTCGGTAACAAACTTGATTTCAATGAACTGAGTGACCAATACGTTTAACTACTTGTAGTTATTCGGCACAGTCAATTCATTACCATTCTGTTGGAATGGTAATAGCTTTAAAATTACACTCTTTATTTATAAAGAATAGTTTTGAAGTCAGTATTCGTTGAGTCACAAAATCTTAAATTGAAGAGTTTGATCATGGCTCAGATTGAACGCTGGCGGCAGGCCTAACACATGCAAGTCGAGCGGAAACGACACTAACAATCCTTCGGGTGCGTTAATGGGCGTCGAGCGGCGGACGGGTGAGTAATGCCTAGGAAATTGCCTTGATGTGGGGGATAACCATTGGAAACGATGGCTAATACCGCATAATGCCTACGGGCCAAAGAGGGGGACCTTCGGGCCTCTCGCGTCAAGATATGCCTAGGTGGGATTAGCTAGTTGGTGAGGTAATGGCTCACCAAGGCGACGATCCCTAGCTGGTCTGAGAGGATGATCAGCCACACTGGAACTGAGACACGGTCCAGACTCCTACGGGAGGCAGCAGTGGGGAATATTGCACAATGGGCGAAAGCCTGATGCAGCCATGCCGCGTGTATGAAGAAGGCCTTCGGGTTGTAAAGTACTTTCAGTTGTGAGGAAGGGGGTGTAGTTAATAGCTGCATCTCTTGACGTTAGCAACAGAAGAAGCACCGGCTAACTCCGTGCCAGCAGCCGCGGTAATACGGAGGGTGCGAGCGTTAATCGGAATTACTGGGCGTAAAGCGCATGCAGGTGGTTCATTAAGTCAGATGTGAAAGCCCGGGGCTCAACCTCGGAACTGCATTTGAAACTGGTGAACTAGAGTGCTGTAGAGGGGGGTAGAATTTCAGGTGTAGCGGTGAAATGCGTAGAGATCTGAAGGAATACCAGTGGCGAAGGCGGCCCCCTGGACAGACACTGACACTCAGATGCGAAAGCGTGGGGAGCAAACAGGATTAGATACCCTGGTAGTCCACGCCGTAAACGATGTCTACTTGGAGGTTGTGGCCTTGAGCCGTGGCTTTCGGAGCTAACGCGTTAAGTAGACCGCCTGGGGAGTACGGTCGCAAGATTAAAACTCAAATGAATTGACGGGGGCCCGCACAAGCGGTGGAGCATGTGGTTTAATTCGATGCAACGCGAAGAACCTTACCTACTCTTGACATCCAGAGAAGCCAGCGGAGACGCAGGTGTGCCTTCGGGAGCTCTGAGACAGGTGCTGCATGGCTGTCGTCAGCTCGTGTTGTGAAATGTTGGGTTAAGTCCCGCAACGAGCGCAACCCTTATCCTTGTTTGCCAGCGAGTAATGTCGGGAACTCCAGGGAGACTGCCGGTGATAAACCGGAGGAAGGTGGGGACGACGTCAAGTCATCATGGCCCTTACGAGTAGGGCTACACACGTGCTACAATGGCGCATACAGAGGGCAGCAAGCTAGCGATAGTGAGCGAATCCCAAAAAGTGCGTCGTAGTCCGGATTGGAGTCTGCAACTCGACTCCATGAAGTCGGAATCGCTAGTAATCGTGAATCAGAATGTCACGGTGAATACGTTCCCGGGCCTTGTACACACCGCCCGTCACACCATGGGAGTGGGCTGCAAAAGAAGTGGGTAGTTTAACCTTTCGAGGAGGACGCTCACCACTTTGTGGTTCATGACTGGGGTGAAGTCGTAACAAGGTAGCCCTAGGGGAACCTGGGGCTGGATCACCTCCTTATACGAAGATACTTACGATGAGTGTCCACACAGATTGATGGTTTAGATTTAGTTAAAGCCAGAGCTTTAATTAATAACGTAAGTTATTGATTAAAGCTTTTTGCTTTATGCTCTTTAACAATTTGGAAAGCTGACTGATTGATTTACTTACGAGTAATTCAATCAAATTTAAAAGTTCTCAATGTTTATCTGCTCTTATTTAATAAGAACGGTATAAACACAACAAACACATTCAAGTGTCTTGTATTCGAATCAAACTTTAGTTTGATTCACAATTGAGTCCGGCAAACAGTCATTGAGAATTAACCCTTCTTGATGACAACCAAAAACCTTGGTTAGTTGCCATACACTTATTTGTCTTCACTTTTTAAAGTGAAAGCAAATAGAAACCCTTTCGGGTTGTATGGTTAAGTGACTAAGCGTACACGGTGGATGCCTTGGCAGTCAGAGGCGATGAAAGGCGTAATAACTTGCGATAAGCCCAGATTAGGTAGTAATAACCTTTTGAGTCTGGGATTCCTGAATGGGGAAACCCACTTGCATAAGCAAGTATCCTGTTGTGAATACATAGCAACAGGAGGCAAACCGGGGGAACTGAAACATCTAAGTACCCCGAGGAAGAGAAATCAACCGAGATTCCGAAAGTAGCGGCGAGCGAAATTGGATTAGCCCTTAAGCTTTTAATGATGCAGGTGAAGAGTCTGGAAAGTCTCGCAATAAAGGGTGATAGCCCCGTAACCGACACATCATAATCAGTGAAAACGAGTAGGGCGGGACACGTGATATCCTGTCTGAATATGGGGGGACCATCCTCCAAGGCTAAATACTACTGACTGACCGATAGTGAACCAGTACCGTGAGGGAAAGGCGAAAAGAACCCCTGTGAGGGGAGTGAAATAGAACCTGAAACCGTGTACGTACAAGCAGTAGGAGCACCTTCGTGGTGTGACTGCGTACCTTTTGTATAATGGGTCAGCGACTTAATTTTAGTAGCAAGGTTAACCGTTTAGGGGAGCCGTAGGGAAACCGAGTCTTAACTGGGCGTACAGTTGCTAGGATTAGACCCGAAACCAGGTGATCTAGCCATGGGCAGGTTGAAGGTTGAGTAACATCAACTGGAGGACCGAACCGACTAATGTTGAAAAATTAGCGGATGACTTGTGGCTAGGGGTGAAAGGCCAATCAAACCTGGAGATAGCTGGTTCTCCCCGAAAGCTATTTAGGTAGCGCCTCGGACGAATACTACTGGGGGTAGAGCACTGTTAAGGCTAGGGGGTCATCCCGACTTACCAACCCTTTGCAAACTCCGAATACCAGTAAGTACTATCCGGGAGACACACGGCGGGTGCTAACGTCCGTCGTGGAGAGGGAAACAACCCAGACCGCCAGCTAAGGTCCCAAAGTATAGCTAAGTGGGAAACGATGTGGGAAGGCTCAGACAGCCAGGATGTTGGCTTAGAAGCAGCCATCATTTAAAGAAAGCGTAATAGCTCACTGGTCGAGTCGGCCTGCGCGGAAGATGTAACGGGGCTAAGCTATACACCGAAGCTGCGGCTACGTACCTTAGGGTATGTGGGGTAGGGGAGCGTTCTGTAAGCCGTTGAAGGTGGTCTGTAAGGGCTGCTGGAGGTATCAGAAGTGCGAATGCTGACATGAGTAACGATAAAGGGAGTGAAAAACTCCCTCGCCGGAAGACCAAGGGTTCCTGTCCAACGTTAATCGGGGCAGGGTAAGTCGACTCCTAAGGCGAGGCCGAAAGGCGTAGTCGATGGGAAACGGGTTAATATTCCCGTACTTCTTACAATTGCGATGGGGGGACGGAGAAGGCTAGGTGGGCCTGGCGACGGTTGTCCAGGTTCAAGTACGTAGGCGGAAAGTTTAGGTAAATCCGGACTTTCTTAACGCTGAGATACGATGTCGAGCTACTACGGTAGTGAAGTCATTGATGCCATGCTTCCAGGAAAAGCCTCTAAGCTTCAGATTGTAAGGAATCGTACCCCAAACCGACACAGGTGGTCGGGTAGAGAATACCAAGGCGCTTGAGAGAACTCGGGTGAAGGAACTAGGCAAAATGGTACCGTAACTTCGGGAGAAGGTACGCTCTTATCAGTGAAGTCCCTTGCGGATGGAGCAGACGAGAGTCGCAGATACCAGGTGGCTGCAACTGTTTATTAAAAACACAGCACTGTGCAAAATCGTAAGATGACGTATACGGTGTGACGCCTGCCCGGTGCCGGAAGGTTAATTGATGGGGTTAGACTTCGGTCGAAGCTCTTGATCGAAGCCCCGGTAAACGGCGGCCGTAACTATAACGGTCCTAAGGTAGCGAAATTCCTTGTCGGGTAAGTTCCGACCTGCACGAATGGCGTAATGATGGCCACGCTGTCTCCACCCGAGACTCAGTGAAATTGAAATCGCTGTGAAGATGCAGTGTACCCGCGGCTAGACGGAAAGACCCCGTGAACCTTTACTACAGCTTGGCACTGAACATTGAACCTACATGTGTAGGATAGGTGGGAGACTATGAAATTGCGTCGCTAGATGTGATGGAGTCGTCCTTGAAATACCACCCTTGTAGTTTTGATGTTCTAACGTTGGTCCCTGAATCGGGATTACGGACAGTGCCTGGTGGGTAGTTTGACTGGGGCGGTCTCCTCCCAAAGAGTAACGGAGGAGCACGAAGGTGGGCTAAACACGGTTGGACATCGTGTGGTTAGTGCAATGGCATAAGCCCGCTTGACTGCGAGAATGACAATTCGAGCAGGTGCGAAAGCAGGTCATAGTGATCCGGTGGTTCTGAATGGAAGGGCCATCGCTCAACGGATAAAAGGTACTCCGGGGATAACAGGCTGATACCGCCCAAGAGTTCATATCGACGGCGGTGTTTGGCACCTCGATGTCGGCTCATCACATCCTGGGGCTGAAGTCGGTCCCAAGGGTATGGCTGTTCGCCATTTAAAGTGGTACGCGAGCTGGGTTTAGAACGTCGTGAGACAGTTCGGTCCCTATCTGCCGTGGGCGTTGGAAAATTGAAAGGGGCTGCTCCTAGTACGAGAGGACCGGAGTGGACGAACCTCTGGTGTTCGGGTTGTCATGCCAATGGCATTGCCCGGTAGCTAAGTTCGGAATCGATAACCGCTGAAAGCATCTAAGCGGGAAGCGAGCCTTGAGATGAGTTTTCCCTGGCACTATAAGTGTCCTAAAGGGTTGTCGTAGACTACGACGTTGATAGGCAGGGTGTGTAAGTGCTGCGAGGCATTGAGCTAACCTGTACTAATTGCCCGTGAGGCTTAACCATACAACACCCAAGGGGTTTTGTGGACTCAAAGAAATACCAAACGCTTGAATGAGTTTGAAAGAGACTTTTAAATCAGTTTTCCGAATTATTTTGCCTTCAGTTTTTTAAAAACTGAAAGTAAAAGCAAAATTTGCTTGGCGACCATAGCATTGTGGACCCACCTGATTCCATGCCGAACTCAGAAGTGAAACACAATAGCGCCGATGGTAGTGTGGGGTTTCCCCATGTGAGAGTAGGACATCGCCAGGCTTTAATTTCGACTTTGTCTATTTAATAGACAAGTCACCATAGAGTTCTAAGTTTTCTTAGAGTTTTATGTTGACTTTCAAAGTGGAAAGCGTATTATACGCGTCCTGCTTAAGTGCTAAGGCATTGAAAGCGTTCTCTTTTTAGAGAACACGCTCTTTAACAATTTAAACCTATCAATCTGTGTGGGCACTCGTTGATGAATATCAAAACGTCATTCTTAGGAATGGCAGTTACTTCGGTAACAAAATTGATTTCAATGAACTGAGTGACCAATACGTTTAACTACTTGTAGTTATTCGGCACAGTCAATTCATTATCATTCTGTTGGAATGGTAATAGCTTTAAAATTACATAGTAGTTTTGAAGTCAGTATTCGTTGAGTCACAAAATCTTAAATTGAAGAGTTTGATCATGGCTCAGATTGAACGCTGGCGGCAGGCCTAACACATGCAAGTCGAGCGGAAACGACAACATTGAATCTTCGGAGGATTTGTTGGGCGTCGAGCGGCGGACGGGTGAGTAATGCCTAGGAAATTGCCTTGATGTGGGGGATAACCATTGGAAACGATGGCTAATACCGCATAACGCCTACGGGCCAAAGAGGGGGACCTTCGGGCCTCTCGCGTCAAGATATGCCTAGGTGGGATTAGCTAGTTGGTGAGGTAATGGCTCACCAAGGCGACGATCCCTAGCTGGTCTGAGAGGATGATCAGCCACACTGGAACTGAGACACGGTCCAGACTCCTACGGGAGGCAGCAGTGGGGAATATTGCACAATGGGCGAAAGCCTGATGCAGCCATGCCGCGTGTATGAAGAAGGCCTTCGGGTTGTAAAGTACTTTCAGTTGTGAGGAAGGGGGTGTTGTTAATAGCAACATCTCTTGACGTTAGCAACAGAAGAAGCACCGGCTAACTCCGTGCCAGCAGCCGCGGTAATACGGAGGGTGCGAGCGTTAATCGGAATTACTGGGCGTAAAGCGCATGCAGGTGGTTCATTAAGTCAGATGTGAAAGCCCGGGGCTCAACCTCGGAACTGCATTTGAAACTGGTGAACTAGAGTGCTGTAGAGGGGGGTAGAATTTCAGGTGTAGCGGTGAAATGCGTAGAGATCTGAAGGAATACCAGTGGCGAAGGCGGCCCCCTGGACAGACACTGACACTCAGATGCGAAAGCGTGGGGAGCAAACAGGATTAGATACCCTGGTAGTCCACGCCGTAAACGATGTCTACTTGGAGGTTGTGGCCTTGAGCTGTGGCTTTCGGAGCTAACGCGTTAAGTAGACCGCCTGGGGAGTACGGTCGCAAGATTAAAACTCAAATGAATTGACGGGGGCCCGCACAAGCGGTGGAGCATGTGGTTTAATTCGATGCAACGCGAAGAACCTTACCTACTCTTGACATCCAGAGAAGCCAGCGGAGACGCAGGTGTGCCTTCGGGAGCTCTGAGACAGGTGCTGCATGGCTGTCGTCAGCTCGTGTTGTGAAATGTTGGGTTAAGTCCCGCAACGAGCGCAACCCTTATCCTTGTTTGCCAGCGAGTAATGTCGGGAACTCCAGGGAGACTGCCGGTGATAAACCGGAGGAAGGTGGGGACGACGTCAAGTCATCATGGCCCTTACGAGTAGGGCTACACACGTGCTACAATGGCGCATACAGAGGGCAGCAAGCTAGCGATAGTGAGCGAATCCCAAAAAGTGCGTCGTAGTCCGGATTGGAGTCTGCAACTCGACTCCATGAAGTCGGAATCGCTAGTAATCGTGAATCAGAATGTCACGGTGAATACGTTCCCGGGCCTTGTACACACCGCCCGTCACACCATGGGAGTGGGCTGCAAAAGAAGTGGGTAGTTTAACCTTTCGGGGAGGACGCTCACCACTTTGTGGTTCATGACTGGGGTGAAGTCGTAACAAGGTAGCCCTAGGGGAACCTGGGGCTGGATCACCTCCTTATACGAAGATAGTCACGATGAGTGTCCACACAGATTGATTAGGTTTAGAAAGTAAAAGAGACGATATTGGGTCTGTAGCTCAGCTGGTTAGAGCGCTCGCCTGATAAGCGGGAGGTCGGTGGTTCGAGTCCACTCAGACCCACCAATATCGACTAGATACAAAGATGGGGCTATAGCTCAGCTGGGAGAGCGCCTGCCTTGCACGCAGGAGGTCTGCGGTTCGATCCCGCATAGCTCCACCATCTTTAAGTGTTTTTATCTGAAAATATTTAAAAATGGTTTCGAAAGAAATCTAGCTCTTTAACAATTTGGAAAGCTGACTGATTGATTTACTTACGAGTAATTCAATCAAATTTAAAAGTTCTCAATGTTTATCTTTCATTAGATAAACACAACAAACACATTCAAGTGTCTTGTATTCGAATCAATGTTTACATTGATTCACAATTGAGTCCGGCAAACAGTTATCAAGAATTAACCCTTCTTGATGACAACCAAAAACCTTGGTTAGTTGCCATACGCTAAGACCCTTTCGGGTTGTATGGTTAAGTGACTAAGCGTACACGGTGGATGCCTTGGCAGTCAGAGGCGATGAAAGGCGTAATAACTTGCGATAAGCCCAGATTAGGTAGTAATAACCTTTTGAGTCTGGGATTCCTGAATGGGGAAACCCACTTGCATAAGCAAGTATCCTGTTGTGAATACATAGCAACAGGAGGCAAACCGGGGGAACTGAAACATCTAAGTACCCCGAGGAAGAGAAATCAACCGAGATTCCGAAAGTAGCGGCGAGCGAAATTGGATTAGCCCTTAAGCTTTTAATGAGACAGATGAAGGCTCTGGAAAGTGCCGCAATAAAGGGTGATAGCCCCGTAATCGACATCTCATAATCAGTGAAAACGAGTAGGGCGGGACACGTGATATCCTGTCTGAATATGGGGGGACCATCCTCCAAGGCTAAATACTACTGACTGACCGATAGTGAACCAGTACCGTGAGGGAAAGGCGAAAAGAACCCCTGTGAGGGGAGTGAAATAGAACCTGAAACCGTGTACGTACAAGCAGTAGGAGCACCTTCGTGGTGTGACTGCGTACCTTTTGTATAATGGGTCAGCGACTTAATTTTAGTAGCAAGGTTAACCGTTTAGGGGAGCCGTAGGGAAACCGAGTCTTAACTGGGCGTACAGTTGCTAGGATTAGACCCGAAACCAGGTGATCTAGCCATGGGCAGGTTGAAGGTTGAGTAACATCAACTGGAGGACCGAACCGACTAATGTTGAAAAATTAGCGGATGACTTGTGGCTAGGGGTGAAAGGCCAATCAAACCTGGAGATAGCTGGTTCTCCCCGAAAGCTATTTAGGTAGCGCCTCGGACGAATACTACTGGGGGTAGAGCACTGTTAAGGCTAGGGGGTCATCCCGACTTACCAACCCTTTGCAAACTCCGAATACCAGTAAGTACTATCCGGGAGACACACGGCGGGTGCTAACGTCCGTCGTGGAGAGGGAAACAACCCAGACCGCCAGCTAAGGTCCCAAAGTATAGCTAAGTGGGAAACGATGTGGGAAGGCTCAGACAGCCAGGATGTTGGCTTAGAAGCAGCCATCATTTAAAGAAAGCGTAATAGCTCACTGGTCGAGTCGGCCTGCGCGGAAGATGTAACGGGGCTAAGCTATACACCGAAGCTGCGGCTACGTACCTTAGGGTATGTGGGGTAGGGGAGCGTTCTGTAAGCCGTTGAAGGTGGTCTGTAAGGGCTGCTGGAGGTATCAGAAGTGCGAATGCTGACATGAGTAACGATAAAGGGAGTGAAAAACTCCCTCGCCGGAAGACCAAGGGTTCCTGTCCAACGTTAATCGGGGCAGGGTAAGTCGACTCCTAAGGCGAGGCCGAAAGGCGTAGTCGATGGGAAACGGGTTAATATTCCCGTACTTCTTACAATTGCGATGGGGGGACGGAGAAGGCTAGGTGGGCCTGGCGACGGTTGTCCAGGTTCAAGTATGTAGGCGGAAAGTTTAGGTAAATCCGGACTTTCTTAACGCTGAGATACGATGTCGAGCTACTACGGTAGTGAAGTCATTGATGCCATGCTTCCAGGAAAAGCCTCTAAGCTTCAGATTGTAAGGAATCGTACCCCAAACCGACACAGGTGGTCGGGTAGAGAATACCAAGGCGCTTGAGAGAACTCGGGTGAAGGAACTAGGCAAAATGGTACCGTAACTTCGGGAGAAGGTACGCTCTTATCAGTGAAGTCCCTTGCGGATGGAGCAGACGAGAGTCGCAGATACCAGGTGGCTGCAACTGTTTATTAAAAACACAGCACTGTGCAAAATCGTAAGATGACGTATACGGTGTGACGCCTGCCCGGTGCCGGAAGGTTAATTGATGGGGTTAGACTTCGGTCGAAGCTCTTGATCGAAGCCCCGGTAAACGGCGGCCGTAACTATAACGGTCCTAAGGTAGCGAAATTCCTTGTCGGGTAAGTTCCGACCTGCACGAATGGCGTAATGATGGCCACGCTGTCTCCACCCGAGACTCAGTGAAATTGAAATCGCTGTGAAGATGCAGTGTACCCGCGGCTAGACGGAAAGACCCCGTGAACCTTTACTACAGCTTGGCACTGAACATTGAACCTACATGTGTAGGATAGGTGGGAGACTATGAAATTGCGTCGCTAGATGTGATGGAGTCGTCCTTGAAATACCACCCTTGTAGTTTTGATGTTCTAACGTTGGTCCCTGAATCGGGATTACGGACAGTGCCTGGTGGGTAGTTTGACTGGGCGGTCTCCTCCCAAAGAGTAACGGAGGAGCACGAAGGTGGGCTAAACACGGTTGGACATCGTGTGGTTAGTGCAATGGCATAAGCCCGCTTGACTGCGAGAATGACAATTCGAGCAGGTGCGAAAGCAGGTCATAGTGATCCGGTGGTTCTGAATGGAAGGGCCATCGCTCAACGGATAAAAGGTACTCCGGGGATAACAGGCTGATACCGCCCAAGAGTTCATATCGACGGCGGTGTTTGGCACCTCGATGTCGGCTCATCACATCCTGGGGCTGAAGTCGGTCCCAAGGGTATGGCTGTTCGCCATTTAAAGTGGTACGCGAGCTGGGTTTAGAACGTCGTGAGACAGTTCGGTCCCTATCTGCCGTGGGCGTTGGAAAATTGAAAGGGGCTGCTCCTAGTACGAGAGGACCGGAGTGGACGAACCTCTGGTGTTCGGGTTGTCATGCCAATGGCATTGCCCGGTAGCTAAGTTCGGAATCGATAACCGCTGAAAGCATCTAAGCGGGAAGCGAGCCTTGAGATGAGTTTTCCCTGGCACTATAAGTGTCCTAAAGGGTTGTCGTAGACTACGACGTTGATAGGCAGGGTGTGTAAGTGCTGCGAGGCATTGAGCTAACCTGTACTAATTGCCCGTGAGGCTTAACCATACAACACCCAAGGGGTTTTGTGGACTCAATAGAAATACCAAACGCTTGAATGAGTTTGAAGAGAAATAACTTTTAGATAAGCTTTCCGAATTTTAAAATTTGCTTGGCGACCATAGCATTGTGGACCCACCTGATTCCATGCCGAACTCAGAAGTGAAACACAATAGCGCCGATGGTAGTGTGGGGTTTCCCCATGTGAGAGTAGGACATCGCCAGGCTTTAATTTCGACTTTGTCTATTTAATAGACAGGTCACCATAGAGTTCTAAGTTTCTTAGAGTTTTATGTTGACTTTCAAAGTAGAAAGCGTATTATACGCGTCCTGCTTAAGTGCTAAGGCGCTGAAAGCGTTCTCTTTTTAGAGAACACGCTCTTTAACAATTTAAACCTATCAATCTGTGTGGGCACTCGTTGATGAATATCAAAACGTTTTATCCTTTGGATAAAACAGTTACTTCGGTAACAAATTTGATTTCAATGAACTGAGTGACCAATACAAAATTAAGTTTACTTAATTTTGGCACAGTCAATTCATTACCATTCTGTTGGAATGGTAATAGCTTTAGAATTACATGTTCATGTTTACATGAATATTAGTTTTGAAGTCAGTATTCGTTGAGTCACAAAATCTTAAATTGAAGAGTTTGATCATGGCTCAGATTGAACGCTGGCGGCAGGCCTAACACATGCAAGTCGAGCGGAAACGACACTAACAATCCTTCGGGTGCGTTAATGGGCGTCGAGCGGCGGACGGGTGAGTAATGCCTAGGAAATTGCCTTGATGTGGGGGATAACCATTGGAAACGATGGCTAATACCGCATAATGCCTACGGGCCAAAGAGGGGGATCTTCGGACCTCTCGCGTCAAGATATGCCTAGGTGGGATTAGCTAGTTGGTGAGGTAATGGCTCACCAAGGCGACGATCCCTAGCTGGTCTGAGAGGATGATCAGCCACACTGGAACTGAGACACGGTCCAGACTCCTACGGGAGGCAGCAGTGGGGAATATTGCACAATGGGCGAAAGCCTGATGCAGCCATGCCGCGTGTATGAAGAAGGCCTTCGGGTTGTAAAGTACTTTCAGTTGTGAGGAAGGGGGTAACGTTAATAGCGTTATCTCTTGACGTTAGCAACAGAAGAAGCACCGGCTAACTCCGTGCCAGCAGCCGCGGTAATACGGAGGGTGCGAGCGTTAATCGGAATTACTGGGCGTAAAGCGCATGCAGGTGGTTCATTAAGTCAGATGTGAAAGCCCGGGGCTCAACCTCGGAACTGCATTTGAAACTGGTGAACTAGAGTGCTGTAGAGGGGGGTAGAATTTCAGGTGTAGCGGTGAAATGCGTAGAGATCTGAAGGAATACCAGTGGCGAAGGCGGCCCCTGGACAGACACTGACACTCAGATGCGAAAGCGTGGGGAGCAAACAGGATTAGATACCCTGGTAGTCCACGCCGTAAACGATGTCTACTTGGAGGTTGTGGCCTTGAGCCGTGGCTTTCGGAGCTAACGCGTTAAGTAGACCGCCTGGGGAGTACGGTCGCAAGATTAAAACTCAAATGAATTGACGGGGGCCCGCACAAGCGGTGGAGCATGTGGTTTAATTCGATGCAACGCGAAGAACCTTACCTACTCTTGACATCCAGAGAAGCCAGCGGAGACGCAGGTGTGCCTTCGGGAGCTCTGAGACAGGTGCTGCATGGCTGTCGTCAGCTCGTGTTGTGAAATGTTGGGTTAAGTCCCGCAACGAGCGCAACCTTATCCTTGTTTGCCAGCGAGTAATGTCGGGAACTCCAGGGAGAACTGCCGGTGATAAACCGGAGGAAGGTGGGGACGACGTCAAGTCATCATGGCCCTTACGAGTAGGGCTACACACGTGCTACAATGGCGCATACAGAGGGCAGCAAGCTAGCGATAGTGAGCGAATCCCAAAAAGTGCGTCGTAGTCCGGATTGGAGTCTGCAACTCGACTCCATGAAGTCGGAATCGCTAGTAATCGTGAATCAGAATGTCACGGTGAATACGTTCCCGGGCCTTGTACACACCGCCCGTCACACCATGGGAGTGGGCTGCAAAGAAGTGGGTAGTTTAACCTTTCGGGGAGGACGCTCACCACTTTGTGGTTCATGACTGGGGTGAAGTCGTAACAAGGTAGCCCTAGGGGAACCTGGGGCTGGATCACCTCCTTATACGAAGATAGTCACGATGAGTGTCCACACAGATTGATTAGGTTTAGAAAAGCAAAGAGATGAAGAACTCCCAAGTTCTTCGAAGTTTGTTTCTACTTTTTAAAGTGGAGATAAATTGCAGTGTCCCGTTCGTCTAGAGGCCTAGGACACCGCCCTTTCACGGCGGTAACAGGGGTTCGACTCCCTACGGGATACCATTGGGTCGTTAGCTCAGTTGGTAGAGCAGTTGA